>NZ_AGBG01000005.1:0-135967 GCF_000225005.1 Ectothiorhodospira sp. PHS-1
GTTCAGGCCGCGAACGGGACCTATACCGAAGAAGATCGCGATATTATTCAGATTGAAGTTGATCAATTGGCTGATGAAATTAACCGTATTGCTGAGCAAACCACGTTTAATGGAGAAACTATTCTTGATGGAACTTTCGGTGGTGGTACGGTGACCCTGCACGTGGGTGCTAATTCAGGGGACACTCTTGAGCTTGAACTTACTGAAGATTTTCTCGCTTTTGCCAATGCGATTGATGTTGCTGGCGCCGACGGGACTACTGCTGATGGCGCAATCGGAGATATTGACGACCTCTTGGTCACAATCGGGGACTATCGGGCGAATCTGGGTGCTTATCAGAATCGATTGGAGTCCGCGGTCGCGAATCTTATGAATGCAGCTGAGAATCAGTCCGCGGCTCGTTCTCGCATCAGGGATGCCGACTTCGCCGCGGAAACCGCCGAGTTGACACGGAACCAGATTCTGCAGCAGGCTGGTGTCTCGGTGCTGGCCCAGGCCAATACGGCGCCCCAGAGTGTTCTGGCACTGCTGCAGTAACGCCCGGGGGTTGATGTGAACACGACGGCCCGGGCGGCGATGGTCACCCGGGCTTTCGTTCTCCCCGCCATCGGGGGAGGAGATGGCAGATGGAAACACGATTCAACGTCATACCCTTGAATACAGGCGCCCCCAGGCCCTCGGCTTCCACCGAGGTGGCAGGCAATCGCCTGCCTTCCGAGTCCATGTCCGGCGGCAAGGATGTGCCGGCAGTCACCGAAAAGTCGGAAGAACTGGGTCCCCTCAAGGTTTCCCCTGCCGGATCTTCGGATGATGCTCGACTGGCGGATCAGGTTGACGACGCGGTCAACCGCATCAATGACTTTGTGCAGGTGGTGCAGCGCAATCTGCAGTTCACGATCGATGATTCCACCGGAAAGACAGTGGTCAAGGTCTTTGATTCGGAAAGTGAAGAACTGATCCGGCAGTTGCCTCCCGACGAGATCCTGGCGGTCGCCGCCTATCTGGACGAGGTGAGAGGTTTGCTCGTCAAGGAAAAGGCTTAGGAAATGGCCCGTTATTTGCTTGTCTCTATGGTTGTCTGCAGAGCAAATGATGTGGCATTTGACGGATGGCAGAGCCGGCCGTAGGTGCGCCTGCCGTCCGTCACCGTTTTTTTGAGTTCTCGGGAGGTCGTCATGAGTACGATCAGTGCAATGGGAGTGGGTTCCGGCATCGATGTCCGGGGTCTGGTGGATCAGCTGGTTGCCGCGGAGCGACAGCCTCAGGAACAGCGCATTGCGCGCCAGGAAAAGCAGGCCAAGGACCAGATTTCCGCGCTGGGTCGTCTGAAAAACGCCTTGGCTGATCTTGGAAAGGCCATGGACAAGATGAAGGATCCGGCCTCGTTCCGGGCCTTTGACGTTCGGGTGCTGAATGAAAGCATCGTCTCGGCTTCCGTGCGCGGCAATGCACCGCCCGGCTCCTATGAGGTGGAAGTCCAGCAACTTGCCCAGTCCCAGCGGCTTGCAACCAATGCCGGTCTGTTCGGTGCTGGTTTTACGGCCACTGATCAGCTTGGCGCCGGTGATGTCACCATTACCCTGAAGGATGGTTCCACCGAGACCTTCACCCTGGCGGACGGGGCTTCATCCCTGCAGGATCTGCAGAACCAGATCAATGCCAATTCCAGCAACGTGCGTGCTTCAGTCATCAATGACGGGCAGGGGCCGCGACTGACCTTCACGTCGCTCAAGACCGGTGAGGCGAATGGTATCGATGCCGTCTCCGTGTCCGGTGCCGCCGGCGGTGCGTTACTCAATCAGCTTGCGTTTGATGCCTCGACCATGGATGGCGCCGGTGTCAGTGGTGGATTCACCCAGCTGCGTGCGGCCCAGGATGCGATCCTGGTGGTTGATGGTCTCACCATCACGCGGACCAGCAACCAGGTGAACGATGTCATCGACGGGGTTGACCTGACCCTGACCGAAGAAGGCACTACCCGCGTGGGCGTCACCGAAAAGGAGGAAACCGCCCGGGAAGCCGTGCAGGCCTTCGTGGATGCCTACAATGCACTGCGTCGGCAGACTAATCAGCTGGGTAGCTTCAATGCGGATGCCGGTACCAGCGCCGCACTCAACGGCGATTCCACTCTGCGTGGCGTGCAGTTCCAGATGGGTCGGTTGTTGAGTAACCCGGTCGCCGGCATGGATGGTTCCGTGAGAATCCTGGCGGATCTGGGGATTTCCACCCAGCGTGACGGGACCCTGAGCGTGGATCAGGCACGGCTGGATGCCCGGCTTGCGGAAGATCCGGATGAGGTGATCCGCCTGTTCACGGACAAGGATGATGGCCTGGTGGCGCGGATGCAGGGCATGGTGGAGCAGTACACGGGTCGGGACAACATCCTGGATACCCGCACCAAGAGCCTGGAGCGCAGCCTCCGTGGATTGGAGGATCAGCGGGATCGGCTGGATTACCGGATGGAGCGGGTGGAGGCGCGGCTGATTGCCCAGTTCTCGGCCATGGATGCCATGGTGGCCCAGATGAATCAGACCAGTCAGTTTCTGGATAATCAGTTGCAGATGATTACCAATATGAACAAGAAGTGAGAGTGAGTGCGAACGATGGCACTCTCAAGTTTTTCCCCGCATGACCGCTAGAGTATTCAGAACAGGGTTTCATCTTTCAGCGTCAGGGGCATCCTATGAGCTATGCAGCCATGCATAAGGGTATCAACCAGTATCAGCAGATCGGTGCCGCCGATGCGCCCTTTGCCGATCGTCATCGTCTGATCGAGATGCTGATGGATGGCGGCATGGATCGTCTGGCCCAGGCCCGTGGCGCGGTGATCCGGGGAGACCGGCCGGCCAAGATCAAGTTCATCGGCAAGGCCTTTGACATCATCGGTGGGTTGCGTGGTGGTCTGGATCTGGAGAAGGGCGGAGACATTGCCCGTAACCTGGACGAACTCTATGACTACATGCAACGCCGCCTGGTCAGTGCCAACGCCCGGGACGACGTGACGGTGCTGGATGAGGTGAGTACCCTGCTGGGCGAGATTCGGGAAGCCTGGAAGGAGATCCCAAAGGAGGCCAGGTTGAACCCGGAAGCCGCAGCCAGATCGGTGAATTCGGAGACGTGATGCCGGTACATTCGATGGAGTCGGTGCTTGAAGCGGCGGCGGCGCTGGAAGATCTTTCCCGCCGCCGTCTTGCGTTGGCCCGGGACGGCCAGTGGAAGGCATTGATGGAGACGGAAGACGAGCGTACCCGGCTGGCTGCTGGAATCCAGGTGGACAATCTGCCCGCCGACGTGGCGGAAAAGTCGGACCTAGCTGAACGGCTGACCCGCATCCGCGATCTGGATCAGGCCTTGTTGCCATTGCTGGAGGAGGCCCGGGATGCCTTAGGGGAGGAGCTTCGCCAGGTGCAGAAGGGTGTGGCGGGGGCGCGGGCGTATGAGAAGGTGGGGGATTTTTAGGCTCATTTTTCACCGCGCCAGCCGTGCCAGATGCCGCTGATAGCGGCGCATGACCAGTAGGTGGGCCACGGCTTGGGTCCAAAGGTACAGATACCAGGGCAGTGACGGCGCAAAGTCGTGAATGGCTGCCATGGTGTAGCGTCCGCCCAGGACGCTCTGAAACTCGAATCTCCCCCGTTGTGTTGCCTTTCTTGCCAGCAGGCCGCCGGTGATGCGGTAGATCTGCCGATCCTTTGTGCCTGCCTGAATGTCCCGTTCCAGTTGCAGCAGCATGAGTCCGCCGGGGCGCAGGTGGACCTGGTAGCCGGTATCTTCCCCGCTATGGGGGTCGGTGAGGACCGTGGTCTTCACGAAGGGCCGGCAGCAGCTGCCCAGCCAGCGGAAGTAGTTGCCGGCCACCCAGGCGGCGTCCTGGCCGGGGGGCTGGATGATGCGCTGGATGGAGCGTACCCGGCTGGCCTGTCTGAGTTCGGCCCGGGTCTTTTTGTGGATGGGTTGCCGGGGGTTGGGTAGCAGGCGTTTGCGGCGGTGGTCCAGGGCGTCGTTCAGGGCCTGTTCGAAGGGGATGGCATCCTGGTCGATGAACCGTTGCAGAGGATTGTCCTTGAGCCGGGTATCCCGGGGCAGGCTTTCCATGACGGGGGCCACCAGGGCGGTGGGGGTGCCGGTGATCCAGCGGGCGCCCAGGGCGACGATGGCGCCGGGCAGCCAGGGCAAGGTGAGGAAGCGGCGTTTGAGGCCCAGCAGCCGTGCCGTGGTCCGGAGCATGTCTTCGTAGCTGATACAGTCGGGGCCGCCGAGGTCGAAGTGGCCCCGGTATTGTTCCGGTGTGCCCAGGGTGTGACGGATGGCCCGAATAAGGTCCCCAAGGGCGATGGGCCGGGTGCGGGTGCGGGCGTTGGGGGGCAGGGTGATGATGCCGATCCGGTGCACCAGTTCCACCATGAGCCGACAGGCGGAGCCGCCGGGGCCGACCACCAGACCGGCGCGCAGGATGGTGACGGGGACGCCGTGGGCGGTGAGGGCCATTTCCACTTCCCGGCGGCTCCAGAGCAGGGTGGAGATGCGGAAGGTGTCGGGCATGAGGCCGCTGACGAAGATGATCTGTCTGACGCCGTTGGCGGCGGCGGCGCGGGCGAAGTTGTCGGCCAGGATGAGATCCATGTCCCTGGGGGCGGCCTGGGTGAGACGTGACGAGGGGGCCAGGGAATGGACCAGGTAGACGGCGTAGTCGCAGCCCTTGAGGGCATGGGTGAGTTCGGCCAGGTCGTAGAGATCGCAGTGCCGCCAGGTGATCCGGGTGTCGGGATCGGGGGTTTGGGCGCGGGCCTGGGAGCGGGTGAGGGCGGTGACCGGGTAGTCCCGGGCCAGTTCACGGCACAGGGCGGTACCGATGAAGCCGCTGGCACCGGCGATGGTGATGCGGGGTGTGTGTTCCGTGTCCGGCAACATGATGCTTTACGCTTTTTTTGGAGTCAGCCAACCCCGAGTCAGCATGTCGTCCAGGAGTGTTTGTGTCACCTCCAGCAGCACGGGGACGAAATGATGGCCGGTTTCCAGGGCATTGACCAATATTTCGGGATCTTCGATGTACTCATGGATCATCTGGTTGCGAAGTTTGCGCACGGTAAGCCAGGTGTCCGAGGATGGAATGATGCCCAGGCGTTCCGCCTTGTCCAGATTGTCGATGGCGGCGCCGGTCTTTTCTCCCAGGCCACGAAGATACAGAGGAATCAGCTTGTCGCCGAGGCTATCCTGGAGTCTGCCGAAGCGAGCGACGAAAGCATCGGCACGTTCGGCTTGGTCGGTGTCGTTTTCAAGTTGCCGCGCCCTTTGCAGGGTGAAGGGGTGTGCAAAGAATCGCTGGTCGGTGATTCGCAAGTGTCGTGCCTCCTTTTCCACGATGCGGGCGAGGAATTGCAGGCGTGCCTTGTCTTTCTCTTCAAGGGCGATATTCAAAGCATGATCCCTTCGCGGCGGGCAATGTCGTGAATGGGAAGCCGGATCAGATTGGGCGCGCTGATAAGAACATCCACCCTGCGCCCGTCCATTTGGCGGCTGATTCTGGCTGAGAGGGTGGCGGAGAGCCAAGCGGGGTTGTCGGCCGGCTCCGTCAGTTCCACCATCAGGTCCACATCCCCCCCTTTTTTGTGGTCATCCAGGCGTGACCCGAACAGGCGCACCGTGGCCTTCGGGCCTGTCAGTTCGGTGACGATCCGGCGGATGGCGGTTTGTTGGTCCGGGGTCAGACGCATGCGCCAAGATTACTACATTTACGACACCTCCAGGTCCCGCAGGCGCTGGGCGTCGCCGAGGGGGATGCCGGGGGTCTGAAGGTGGGGGCGCAGGGGGTTCCTGGGGCGGTAATCATCCTTTTCCTTGAGGCGCTTGAGAACCATTTCCTGCAGGGCTTCGTGGCCGTGCAGGGTGGTCCCCAGCGGCCGGTAGTAACGGGACGAGACACGCTGGTACATGCCTTTCATGAACAGGGCGAAGGAGTCGTGGGCGGGGGCCAGCAGGTTCTCGTCGGTGACGGGGGCGAGTTGGTTCTTGTCGATGCCCAGGCCGCATTCCATCATGCGCTCGGCCATCCAGTGCAGGGCCACGTCGGCAAGACGGGCATCCTGGTAGCCGCCGCCGATGTCGGCGTGGGCGCCGCTGAACCAGGCCTGTTCGATGCGCTGACTGGGTTTGTGTTTGGGGTCCCAGAGGGTGGCCTCGTAGCTGCTCCGGTGCTCGTCCACGGCGATGGCGTGGAAGGCATTGCGGACGATGCCGCTCAGTTCGGTGTCATGAAACTGGTAGCGGCGGGCGTTGAACCAGTCGAACGAACGCAGGGGGACGCCCAGGGCGCCGACGGTGTCCCAGACTCCCAGGGCGTGGATGTCCGGTTCCCTTGAAAATCGTTCGCGAAAGGCGATGGCGCCGGGGCTGTCCGGGCCTTCGTCGCGGGTGCGGTAGAGCTCGTAGGCGGCATTGATTTCCCGGCGGCGATTGCGGTGGACAAGGCCGGCGTTGCGGATCATGCCGACCAGGCTGCGGGCGGAGTAGGCGCCCCGGCTGAAGCCGATGACGAAGATCTGATCGCCGTCTTCGTAGTGGTCCACCAGCGCTCGATAGCCTTGCTTGATGAGTCGGTCCAGGCCCACGCCGAAGGCGCCGCCGCTGATGCGGTTGTACCAGCGGGTGCCGACGCCGGGGACGTAGTGTTTACGCTGAGGGATGCCCTGGTGGGTGGCGGGGATGGCTTCGTAAAGCTTGTAGACGTTGGTGTTGGCACCCTGTTCGATGTCGCCGCTGTCGTTGGGGGTGTTCCAGGTGCCGTCGAAGCAGATGATGATGTGTTTCATGTCGCCTCCCGGGTGGCGGCTGCAGGCCCTTTGGGGAGGATAGGTGATGGTGGGGGAGTTTGCTCAACGGGGGTGAGGGGAAAGGCCCGGCAGGGGATCATCCCTGGGCGGGAACCTTGGCTGCCGCCTGCCGGATGATGTTCGGGCCGGCACCGGGGCGGTGGGCGTTTTCGCTCAGGTGACGGCGCCAGGCGCGGGCACCGGGGCGGGCCTGGAACAGGCCGAGAATGTGACGGGTCATGGCCTGCAGGGGGACACCTTCCGACAGACGGGCCTCCACATAGGGCAAAAACTGTTCGATGACTTCATGGGGGGATTGCGCCGGGGCCGGTTCGCCGTACAATTCTGGGTCCACGCCGGCCAGGAGCCAGGGGTTGTGGTAGGCCTCGCGGCCCAGCATGACCCCGTCCACATGTGCCAGCTGCGTCCGACAGTCTTCCAGGCGGGTGAGGCCGCCGTTGATGATGATCTCCAGATGGGGAAAGGCCTGTTTGAGGCGGTGAACCCGGTCGTAACACAGGGGCGGGATTTCCCGGTTCTGTTTGGGGCTCAGACCCTGCAGCCAGGCCTTGCGGGCGTGGACGATGAAGCGGGTACAGCCGGCACCCGCGACTGTCTCCACAAACCGGTGAAGATGGGCTTCGCTGTCCAGGTGGTCGATACCGATGCGGTGCTTGACGGTGACGGGGCTGTCCACCGCAGCCTGCATGGCGGCCACGCAGTCGGCCACGAGCGCCGGCTCGGCCATGAGACAGGCACCAAACCGCCCGGAACTCACCCGGTCCGAGGGGCAGCCCACGTTGAGGTTGATCTCGTCATAGCCCGCTTCGGCCCCCATGCGGGCGCAGGAGGCCAGGGCCTGGGGGTCCGAGCCCCCCAGTTGCAGGGCGATCGGGTGCTCCGCCGGATCAAAGCCCAGCAGGTAGTCCCGATCGCCGTGGAGCAGGGCGCCGGTGGTGACCATCTCCGTGTAGAGGAAGGCACGGCGGGAGATAAGACGTAGGAAGTAGCGGCAATGCCGGTCAGTCCAGTCCATCATCGGCGCCACACAGAAGCGGTGAAGCCCGTTTTTCCTTTCTGGTCGATGGCTTACCGCTGATTCCGCTGACTTTTCTACGATCCTTTCCTGCTGCATGTTGGCCTCACGAAAATCCTTTAGATCCTTCGCGCCTGCTGGGCGGCGTTGCCGGTGTAGCCGCCGGGGGTGAGGGCCTTGAGCTGGTCCCTGGCCACCTGGGGAATCTCCAGGGTGTCGATGAAGGCGCGCAGGCGGGGGCCGTCCACCCGTTGACCGCGGGTGAGTTCCTTGAGCTTCTCGTAGGGTTTTTCCACCCCGTAGCGGCGCATGACGGTCTGGATGGGCTCGGCCAGGACTTCCCAGTTGGCCTCCAGGTCGGCATCCAGGCGGGCGGTGTCCACTTCCAGCTTGCCGATGCCCTTGCCGACGGCCTGATAGGCAATCACGGACCAGGCGAAGCCCATGCCGATGTTGCGCAGCACGGTGGAATCGGTCAGGTCCCGCTGCCAGCGGGAGACGGGCAGCTTGCCGGCCAGGTGTTCAAAGACCGCATTGGCCAGGCCCAGGTTGCCCTCGGCGTTTTCAAAATCAATGGGATTGACCTTGTGGGGCATGGTGGAGGAGCCCACTTCGCCGGCGATCACCTTCTGCCGGAAGTAGCCCAGGGAGATGTAGCCCCAGACGTCGCGGGAGAAGTCGGTGAGGATGGTGTTGAAGCGGCACAGGCCGTGGAACAGTTCGGCCATGTAGTCATGGGGTTCGATCTGGATGGTGTAGGGGTTCATCTCCAGGCCCAGGCTGTCGATGAATTCCCGCGCCAGGGTTTCCCAGTCCACGTCCGGGTAGGCGCTCAGGTGAGCGTTGTAGTTGCCCACCGCGCCGTTGATCTTGCCCAGCATGATCACGTTGGCCACCTGGTTGCGGGTGGTCTTGAGGCGATGCACCACGTTGGCCATTTCCTTGCCCAGGGTGGTGGGGGAGGCGGGCTGGCCGTGGGTGCGGGAGAGCATGGGCTGATCGGCGTGCTTGTGGGCCAGATCGCGAATGGCGTGAATGACCTCGTCCATCAGCGGCAGCATGGCCTGACCCCGGGCCTCCTTGAGCATGAGGGCATAGGCCAGGTTGTTGATGTCCTCGGAGGTGCAGGCGAAGTGGAAAAACTCACTGATGGCAGCCAGTTCCGCGTTTCCGGTGACCTTTTCCTTGAGGAAGTACTCCACCGCCTTGACGTCGTGGTTGGTGGTCCGTTCGATGTTCTTGACCCGGCGGGCGTCTTCCTCGGAGAAGTTTTCCACGATGCCGTCCAGAATGTGACGGGCATGCTCACCCAGGGGTGGCACTTCCGGGATGCCCTGATGGGTGGCCAGCGCCTTGAGCCATTCCACTTCGACCTGGACCCGGTGACGAATCAGGCCGAATTCGCTGAAGATCGGGCGCAGCATCTCGGTCTTGCTGCCGTAGCGGCCGTCCACGGGGGAGATGGCGGTGAGGGAGGATAGCTCCATGGGGCGGGGTCTCCGGGCTGACTGAAAAAGGCGGGATTATACTACAGGATAGGTGATTCGCTCCGTTTGGGAACTGAGTGTGTCGACGGCAAAGAGGAGGGCGGATGATGGGTAACTCCAGGATGCGTGTGGAACATGACAGCATGGGGCCGGTGGAGGTCCCGGACACGGCGCTATACGGCGCCCAGACCCAGCGTGCCGTGAATCATTTTCAAATCAGCGGTAGGCCCATGCCGGCAGCCTTCATCCGCGCCCTGGGTCATGTGAAGGCGGCCTGTGCCCAGGCCAACCGGGATCTGGGCCTGCTGCCCGAAAAAATGGCCGAGGCCATCATCGCGGCGGCGGATGCCGTCTCACGGGAAGAGCACGTGGAGCACTTCCCGGTGGATGTGTTCCAGACCGGCAGCGGCACCAGCTCGAACATGAATGCCAATGAGGTGATCGCCACGCTGGCATCCCGGCACCTGGGGGCGACCGTGCACCCTAATGATCACGTCAATCTCGGGCAGAGTTCCAACGATGTGATCCCGACCACGTTGCATGTGGCTGCCGCCGTGGCGTTGCGCCGGCAGCTGATCCCGGCGGTGCTGGAGCTGGCGGACTGCATCGACGAGCGCGCCCTGTCCCTTGCCGGTCTGGTGAAGACCGGGCGTACCCATCTGATGGACGCCATGCCCGTGCGGCTGGACCAGGAACTGGGGGCCTGGGCCCAGCAGCTGCGTTACGGGGCGGAGCGCCTGGAAGACGGATTTCCCCGCTTGGTGGAATTAGCCATCGGCGGGACTGCGGTGGGGACGGGGGTGAACGCCCATCCCGAGCTGGGCGATCGCGTCGCCCGGATACTCTCCCGTCGCACCGGGGTGATGTTCGTTATCAAGCCGAGCCGGTTTGAGGGGATGGCGGCTCAGGATGCGGCGGTGGAGATGAGCGGGCAGCTCAAGACCCTGGCCGTGAGCCTGATGAAGATCTGCAACGATCTGCGCTGGATGAACTCGGGGCCGCTGGCCGGGCTGGGCGAGATCCGGCTGCCGGCCCTGCAGCCCGGAAGCAGCATCATGCCCGGCAAGGTGAATCCGGTGGTCCCGGAGGCGGTGGCGATGATCTGTGCCCGGGTGATGGGAAACGATGTCACGATCGGCATCGCCGGTCAGTCCGGAAACTTTCAGCTTAACGTAATGTTACCGCTGATGGCTCATGATCTGCTTGAAAGTATCGAGCTGTTGGCCCGAGGTATTGTGCTGCTGCGGGAAAAGGCCGTGGCAGGCCTGACGGTGGATGAGTCACGGCTCAAGGCCATGCTGGAACGCAATCCCATCCTGGTGACGGCGCTCAATCCGGTAATCGGGTATGAGCAAGGGGCAGCAATTGCCAAGCGGGCCTATGCGGAGGGCAGGCCCGTGCTGGAGGTAGCGCTGGAGATGACGGATCTGGATGAGGCCGAGCTGCGGCGCTTGCTGGATCCGATGGCGCTGACCGGCCCATCAGTCGACAGTGGGGGGCGTGAGGGTGAGGTATGAATCAAGAGTAAGAGAAAGCTTCAAGATAGTCGTATAGATCATTGAATGGCAAAGGTTTGCTGAAGTAGTAACCCTGAATGAACTCGCAATCGAGCTGTTTGAGGAAGGCCAGTTGTTCCTCGTTTTCCACGCCTTCCGCCACCACTTCCAGGCCCAGCCCCTTGGCCATGGCGACGATGGCCGTGACGATGGCCGTATCGTCGCGGTCATGGGGGGTGTCACTCACAAAGGAGCGATCGATCTTGAGACTATGGATGGGAAAATGCTTCAAGTTGTTGAGGGACGAGTAACCGGTGCCGAAATCATCCACTGCCAGCCGGAAGCCCAGCTGATGCAGTTGCCGGAACATGTCCACGGCCACGTGGATGTCTTGCATGATGGTACTTTCCGTCAGCTCCAGTTCGATACGGTGGGGCGAGATATCGTGCTCCTTGAGGATGGCGGCGTATCTTTCCACCAGCTTGGCCTGCCGGAACTGGCGTGCCGACAGGTTGGTGGCCATGCGGGGAGGCTCGATGCCCGCTTCCCGCAGCCGGTGCATGTCCTCGCATACCCGCTTGAGCACCCATAGCCCCAGGCCTTCAATGATGCCGGTGTCTTCGGCAATGGGAATGAAATGGGCCGGACTCAGTAGCCCCTTCTCCGGGTGATGCCAGCGCACCAGCGCCTCCAGGGCTTCCACCTTGCCGGTTCGCAGTGAGACCTGGGGCTGGTAGTGGATGTCGAACTCGTCCCGGGCCAGGGCCTTGACCAGCTGGTTTTCCAGCACCAGGTGGCGGTAGGTCTGGGAATTGAGGTCTTTGGTATAGAACTGGTAGAGGTTGCGGCCGCGCTGCTTGGCTTCGTACATGGCCGCGTCGGCGTTCTTGATCAGGGTGTCCGCGTCATTGCCGTCGAAGGGGTGGATGCTGATGCCGGCACTGCAGGTGATGAACACCTGATGATCCATGACCTCATGTTCACGGCTGATGCTTTCGATCAGTTGCTGGACGAAACGAGCCACCAGATCCAGCGAGGCCACGTTGTCCAGGATGATGCCGAATTCATCGCCGCCCAGTCGGGAGAGGGTCACATTGGCGACGTCCAGATGGTAGCGTCGGGTCACCTCGGCCGAGAGAAAGGTGTTGCGCATCTCGCCGGCGAGACGGCGGATCAGGATATCTCCCGCGCGATGCCCCAGGGAATCATTCACTCGCTTGAAGTGATCCAGATCCATCAGGATCACGGCGATATGCCCGTCGGGTACGCCCCGGCGCTGCATCAGCTGGCTGAGAAGATCACTGAACAGAACCCGGTTGGGCAAGCCGGTGAGGGTGTCGTGACTGTGCTGGTGAAGCAGCTCCTTCGACTGGCGCTGGGTGATCTTGCGCAGGGTCTGATGCTGTTGCTCCCTGAGGGCGTAGAGGGCGGCACTCTCGAGTGCATAGGCCGTATTGAAAAGGATGATGGACAGCACCTTGAGGCCTGACTCGGCGGCGCGCAGGGCGGTGCCGCGGATACGGCCGACGAACATGCCGCGGATGCGTGTACGGGTGGAGACGACGTGCATCACCAGATGGGTGTCGGCCGGATATCGGCCTCCCGCGTGGATGCATACCGGATGATTCTGGTTGATGGCCCAGGCGAACTTGCCTTCGTCGATCAGGCATTCGACGGCGGCCTCCAGCTCCTCATCCGTGCAGCCGGGCTGACGGTATGCGAGATTGAAGTTGGAGTCGTCATCAACAATGTAATAACCCGCATCCTCAAGGGTCAGAACGCGGATCACGCAGTCGTGCGCGCATTTGAGGATGGTTTGGGTATCTCGGTTGTGACGGTGGTCACCGAAGATCGAGGTCATGGAAGCCAGTACATCCATGGCATAGTGATGCCAGTGATTGGCTGCCTCGAGATAAGCCACACGCTCACGCAGATAGTCGATTTCTGCCCGGTGAGGTGTGTCTTTTTTAGTCATTTTCATGCCGTGAATACATCGACGACCTGCTGGTAGTGCATGTCGGTATGGGTGATCACCTGTTCCAGCATGGTTTCGGACAGGGCAATGCGAATCCAGGCTTCATCATCAATCGGGGGGACATAGCGCTCTCCGCTGGTACCCAGTCTCAGGGCATTGGCAATGCTGTCCGCCACATGGACGACGGCCGTTTCGATGGGGTACTGGGCGGCCAGGCCCGGCGTGTGATGATAACGGACCGGCTCCTCGAAGGCTTGTGGCAGGTTCCAGGCCTGCAGCAGATCCCCGCCCAACTCGGCATGGTCCATTCCCAGAATCGCCTGTTCCGCCTGGAACAACAGGCATTGGTGTGCATCCCGGTGCGCCAGGACCCGGGCCGATGTCTCGGTCATGTGCATGAACATGAGCAGGCGGCCGATGTCGTGAAGCAGGCCGGCCACATAGAAGCGTTCCACATTGGCTTCGCGCCGGGCACCGGCCAGACTTCGGGCCAGGAGCGCGGTGACGATGCTGTGTCGCCAGAAGCTTTCCATGTCGACCCCCGCCACGGGAAGCCGGTTGAAATAGCGGATGATGGTGGCGGCAAGAACCAGGTCGCGCAGTTGCTGGGTGCCGATGATGCTGATGGCGCGGTCGATACTGCTGATCTGGCCGGGAAAGTTGTAGAGGCTGCTGTTGGCGATGCGGAGCAATTTGGCTGTCAGGGCGCTGTCGGTCTCGATGGCCCGGCTCATGGCCTCGAAGGAGCTGGTGGGGTCGTTGACCGCGGCCTCGACGCGATGAAAGACGCTTGGCAGGGTGCCCAGTTCCGGGTTGTCGGCGAGGATGTCCTGAATGATCGAGGTCGTCATGGATTGCCTTTGGCGTCAAGTTTCCTGGCAAGGCGCGCCGTCGATACCTTGAACAAGGCATCCATGACGGGATTGGCAAGATCCACGTGCATGAAGGCTGTGGTCATGATGCTTCTGGCCTGGGTCAGTGATGCTTCGCTGATGTGGCGAGGGTCTGCCTGGGCATCACCGTTGGCCGATGAATCCGGTTGCATGACCGGAACTTCCTTGTCCGTCCAGACGGCGACCTCGTTGACGCCCCAGGTCTTGAGGACGCGAATATGCTTGTCTCTCAGGGGCAGACCGGCGGACAGCAGGAGCCTGCCGCTGCGATCCCGTACATCTTCCGCCAGTACCGCGCCTGGCGTGGCCCTGTCCGCCGGGATGTTGATCTTGCCGTCCATCCGTCAGCCCCCTGGTTTTTCCAGCGTCTTGCCGTCACTCCAGCACAGGCGGGAGTCCGTTATTGTCAGCATGCTACTGGATTCCCGCTTTCGCGGGAATGGCATTGATGGATGATCGGCGGATCACTTGCCGCAACGGGATTTCCGCTTTGGACTCTTCGTCGGACGTTTCCCTCAGGATGCCAGTTGCCGGATGACGTAATGCAGGATCCCACCATGTCGATAGTACTCCCATTCCTTCGGGGTATCGATGCGTACCCGAGCCTTGAACTCCCTCCGTACACCGTCATCCGCCTCCACGGTCACGGTGACCTTGTTCGGGTCATCGTCCAGCGAGCCGATGCTGTAGCGCTCATGCCCCGACAGCGACAGGGTCTCGGCGTTCTCGCCGGGCAGGAACTGCAGGGGCAGCACCCCGAATCCGACCAGGTTGGAACGGTGGATGCGCTCGAAACTTTCGGCGATCACCGCGCGAATGCCCAGTAGCCGTGTCCCCTTGGCCGCCCAGTCCCGGGAGGAGCCGGTGCCGTATTCCTTGCCGGCCAGGACCACCAGCGGTGTGCCTGCCTCACGGTAGGCCATGGCGGCGTCGTAGATGCTCATTGACTCGCCATCGGGCAGGTGGCGGGTCCAGCCCCCCTCGGTACCCGGCGCCAGACGGTTGCGCAGGCGCACGTTGGCGAAGGTGCCTCGCATCATCACTTCATGATTGCCGCGCCGGGAGCCATAGGAGTTGAATTCCCTGGGTTCGATACCCAGGGCCTGCAGGTATTGCCCAGCCGGGCTCTCCGGGTGAATACCGCCGGCGGGAGAGATGTGATCGGTGGTGATGGAATCGCCCACCATGACCAGGCAGCGGGCATCCCGGATGGCTTCGGGCGGCTCGGGGTCCAGTGTCATGCCCTCGAAGTAGGGCGGGTTCTTTACGTAGGTGGACTCGGCCCAGTCGTAGCGTTCCGACTCGGTGACAAGGATCTGCCGCCAGTTGGCATCGCCTTCGAAGACGTCGGCGTACTTCTCCCGGAACATGGTCGAGTGGATGCTGGTCCCCATGAGTCGGCTGATCTCGGCCTGACTGGGCCAGATGTCCTTGAGGTAAACCGGCTGGCCCTGGTTGTCCGTCCCCAGCGGGTCCTGGTACAGATCCACGGCCATGGTCCCCGCCAGGGCGTAGGCCACTACCAGGGGCGGAGAGGCCAGGTAGTTGGTGCGCACATCGGCATGGATGCGGCCTTCAAAGTTGCGGTTGCCCGAGAGCACCGCCGCCACCATCAGGTCACCCTCACGGATGGCATTGCCGATGGGTTCGGGCAGCGGGCCGGCGTTGCCGATACAGGTGGTGCAGCCAAAGCCCACCACCGAGAAGCCCAGGGCTTCCAGAGGTTGCAGGAGTCCGGCCTGTTGCAGATAGGCCGGGACCACCTGGGAACCGGGTGCCAGGGAGGTCTTAACCCAGGGTTTGGGCTTGAGGCCCTTTTCCAGGGCCTTCTTCGCCAGCAGGCCGGCGGCCAGCAACACCGCCGGGTTGGAGGTGTTGGTACAGGAGGTGATGGCGGCGATCACCACGGCGCCGTGCTTGAGCAGATGTCGCTCGCCGTCCATCTCGTATTCCACCGCGCCCTTTTCGTGGCTGTCGTCCACCCCGGGGGCGGCATGGCCGCCTTCATCGGCAAAGCGGGCCTCCTCCCGATCCGTCGGGGTGGCGTGATGTTCCTTGAGGAATCGGTCGAGGGTGTCGCTGAAGCTGCGGCGGGCCTGATCCAGGGGAATCCGGTCCTGGGGGCGACGCGGTCCCGCCAGGCTGGGCACCACACCGGCCAGATCCAGTGTCAGGATGTCCGAGTAGTCGGCCTGCCGGGCGCCGGTGTCGCGCCACAGACCCTGGTGGCGGGCATAGGCCTCCACCAGGGTGATGCGGGATTCATCCCGGCCCGAGAGGCGCAGGTATTCCAGGGTTTCCCGGTCAATGGGGAAGATGCCGCAGGTGGCGCCGTATTCCGGGGCCATGTTGGCGATGGTGGCTCGATCCGCCAGGGGCAGGTGATCCAGACCATCGCCGAAGAATTCCACGAACTTGCCCACCACGCCGTGCTTTCTGAGCATCTGCGTGACGGTGAGCACCAGGTCGGTGGCGGTGGCGCCTTCCGGCAATCGTCCGCTGAGCCTGAAACCGACCACCTGAGGGATGAGCATGGAGATGGGCTGGCCCAGCATGGCGGCCTCGGCCTCGATGCCGCCCACGCCCCAGCCCAGCACGCCCAGGCCATTGACCATGGTGGTGTGGGAGTCAGTGCCCACCAGGGTGTCGGGGTAAGCGTGGAGGCTGCCGTTGTCGTCACGCACGAAGACGGTCTGGGCCAGGTATTCCAGGTTCACCTGATGGACGATGCCGGTGCCCGGGGGCACCACGCGGAAGTTTTCGAAGGCCTGCTGGCCCCAGCGCAGGAACTGGTAACGTTCCTTGTTGCGGTGGTATTCCAGTTTGATGTTCAGGTCCAGGGCGTTTTTTTGGCCGAAGTGATCCACCATCACCGAGTGGTCGATCACCAGGTCCACCGGGGCCAGGGGATTGATCCGTTTCGGATCCTTGCCCAGGGCGTGCATGGCATCACGCATGGCGGCCAGGTCGACCACGGCGGGGACGCCGGTGAAGTCCTGCAGTACCACCCTGGCCGGGGTGAAACCGATTTCCGCGCTGGGTTCGGCCTTGGGGTCCCAGTCCAGCAGGGCCTGGATGTGTGCCCGGGTGATGTTGTGCCCGTCCTCGCAGCGCAGGAGGTTTTCCAGCAGGATCTTGAGGGAGAAGGGCAGGCGGTCCAGATCGTGGGTTTTCCGGAGCGGGGCGAGGCTGTGGATGTGATAGGTCCGGCCCTGAACGTCCAGGGTGTCCTCGGTGTTGAAGCTGTTGCTCATCAGTGTCTCCGCGAAAGACCCCGGATTCAGCACCGGGGAAAGATGGCGGTAAAGCCGTCACTCCCGAAAAAGCGGGAGTCCAGGGTTTCCGAGTTTTCCTGAGTGGATTCCCGCGTTCGCGGGAATGACGGAGTTTGGCATTGTAGAGTCGTCAGTTCTGCAAAAGTCACCAAGTGAGTATGGCACACCCTCGCATCAGGCATTTCTGGTCTGTCACCCTTCAGGTGGTTTAGAATGCTGCCGCGCAATAACCCTGTCTATCAAAATAACAGATTGATCATAAGGGATATTTCATCCCTCCCCGGGCAACCGGGGCGTTAAAGAGGATCACACACGTGCTTGAAGCCTATCGCCAACATGTCCAGGAACGTGCCGCGGAAGGGGTGGTGCCCAAACCCCTGGATGCGGAGATGACCGCCCAGCTGGTGGAACTGTTGAAGAACCCGCCCGCCGGCGAGGAAGCCTTCCTGCTGGACCTCATCACCCATCGCGTGCCCCCGGGCGTGGACGAGGCGGCCTATGTGAAGGCCGGCTTCCTGTCCGCCGTGGCCAAGGGCGAGGCCAGCTCCCCCCTGATCGATCGCACCCGCGCCGTGGAACTGCTGGGCACCATGCAGGGCGGTTACAACATCTCCACCCTGGTGGAACTGCTGGATGACGCCGAACTGGCCCCTGTCGCCGCCAAGGAACTCAAGCACACCTTGCTCATGTTCGATGCCTTCCACGACGTGGAAGAACGTGCCAAGGCCGGTAACGGCCACGCTCAGGCCGTGATGCAGTCCTGGGCCGATGCCGAGTGGTTCCTGAGCCGGCCGGCCGTGCCGGAAAAGATGACCGTGACCATTTTCAAGGTCCCGGGCGAGACCAACACCGACGACCTGTCCCCGGCTCCGGATGCCTGGAGCCGTCCGGACATCCCCCTTCACGCCAAGGCCATGTACAAGATGCCCCGTGAAGGCATCACCAACGCCCAGGACCAGATCGAGGCACTCAAGCAGAAGGGCCACCCGGTCGCCCTGGTGGGTGACGTGATGGGCACCGGTTCCTCCCGCAAGTCCGCCACCAATTCGGTGCTGTGGTACATCGGCGATGACATCCCCTACGTACCCAACAAGCGCTTCGGTGGCGTCTGCCTGGGCGGCAAGATCGCCCCCATCTTCTTCAACACCATGGAAGATGCCGGCGCCCTGCCTATCGAACTGGATGTGACCCATCTGAACATGGGGGACGTGGTGGACATCTATCCCCACGACGGCAAGGTCTGCCGCCACGACAGCGACGAGGTGATCACCACCTTCGAACTGCGCTCCCCGGTGATGCTGGACGAGGTCCGCGCCGGTGGCCGCATCCCCCTGATCATCGGTCGCGGCCTGACCGACCGTGCCCGCCAGGCCTTGAACCTGCCGGCCTCCGATGTGTTCAAGCGGCCCCAGGCCCCGGTGGACAGCGGCAAGGGGTTCACCCTGGCCCAGAAGATGGTGGGCAAGGCCTGCGGCGTGGCCGGCATTCGCCCCGGCACCTACTGCGAGCCCCGCATGACCACCGTGGGTTCCCAGGACACCACCGGCCCCATGACCCGGGACGAGCTCAAGGATTTGGCCTGCCTGGGCTTCCAGGCCGATCTGGTGATGCAGTCCTTCTGCCACACCGCCGCCTATCCCAAGCCGGTGGACGTGCAGACCCATCACACCCTGCCGGACTTCATCATGAACCGGGGCGGTGTCTCCCTGCGTCCGGGCGACGGCATCATCCATTCCTGGCTGAACCGCATGCTGCTGCCCGATACCGTGGGTACCGGCGGTGACTCCCACACCCGTTTCCCCATCGGCATCTCCTTCCCGGCCGGTTCCGGTCTGGTGGCCTTTGCCGCCGCCACCGGCGTGATGCCCCTGGACATGCCCGAGTCGGTCCTGGTGCGTTTCAAAGGTGAGCGTCAGCCCGGCATCACCCTGCGCGACCTGGTCCACGCCATTCCCCATGCGGCCATCCAGCAGGGTCTGCTGACGGTGGAGAAGAAGGGCAAGAAGAACATCTTCTCCGGCCGCATTCTGGAGATCGAGGGGCTGGACGACCTGACGGTGGAGCAGGCGTTCGAACTGTCCGACGCCTCCGCCGAGCGTTCCGCCGGCGGCTGCACCATCGCCCTGTCCGAAGCGCGGGTGGCCGAATACCTGCGCTCCAACGTCACCATGCTGCGCTGGATGATCGCCAACGGTTACGGCGATGCCCGGACCCTGGAGCGTCGTGCCAAGGCCATGGAAGAGTGGCTGGCCAACCCCAGTCTGATGCGGGCCGACGCGGACGCCGAGTATGCGGCGGTGATCGAGATCGATCTGAACCAGATCAAGGAGCCCATCCTCTGTGCCCCGAATGATCCTGACGACGCCCGTCTGCTGTCGGAAGTGGCCGGCGGCAAGATCGACGAGGTGTTCATCGGTTCCTGCATGACCAACATCGGTCACTTCCGTGCCGCCGGCAAGCTGCTGGAGAAATTCCAGGGCCAGATGCCCACCCGTCTGTGGCTGTCTCCGCCCACCCGCATGGATCAGCGTCAGCTGACGGAAGAGGGCTACTACGGCATCTATGGTCGGGCCGGCGCCCGTACCGAAATGCCCGGCTGCTCCCTGTGCATGGGCAATCAGGCCCGGGTGGCCCCCGGTGCCAAGGTGGTGTCCACCTCCACCCGCAACTTCCCCAACCGTCTGGGGGATGGGGCCGATGTCTACCTGGCCTCCGCGGAGCTGGCGGCGGTGGCCGCCGTGCTGGGACGCCTGCCCACGGTGGAGGAGTACATGGAGCAGGCCGCCGGCCTGAACACCATGGCCGCCGAGGTCTACCGTTACCTCAACTTCGATCAGTTGCCGGAGTATGAGGAAGCGGCCCGGAAGGTGATTCCGGTGGTGGCGGCGTAGGGGTTATACCCCTCACCCTAGCCCCTCTCCCGCAAGGGGGGAGGGGCTTTTTAGAAACGATCCGCTCAGGAGGCCTCCGCGGTCTCCTCGAGCATGAAACGCGCCTCCGCCAGCATGGCGTTGCGCCCGAAAATCAACTTCCACCTCGATCCCCCCGCCTGACGCCACAGGACCGCCGCCCGGATGCCCGCCAGGAGCAGGGCGCGGATGCGCGCCGCATTGTGCGGATTGCCCAGGTGGTTCTGCTCTCCCTGCACGATGATGCGTGGGCCCAGTTCGCTGATGGTGTTCTGATAGGTCTGGCCCAGACGGGACATGATGTTCTCGTGCAGGATGCCGAAGGACTCGCTCTGGTGAGCCGCCACCTCGATCCCGTCCCGCAGGGTCCGGATCATGTCCGGCTGCTTCATCAGCTTGCGCTCCAGATAGAGCATATTGATCACATAGCGGGAGATCTCGCCGTCCACCTGGGGGGAATTGGCCTGAACCTGTTCCACCAACGTGCGCAGCCCCCGGCGCAGATTGACCGCGCCACCGTAGACCTCATCAAGGGTCCCTGCCTCGAAGGCAAACAGGCTGCGGATCATGGTTTCCAGTTGCGCGGCATCGCACTGGCCACGCCAGGCCACGTCCTTGACCAGTCCGGCGGATTGGAACATGGCGGCCAGGGCCAGGGCTCGGTTGCGGTGTGAAGCTTCCACGGGTCGTTTTCCGTCTATAGGGCTTGGGTGGAGTCGGGGGCTAACTATAACCCGATTGGCGGTATCCGGGCGTCCGTGTCCTTGCGGGCGATGATGCCGCCTCCCAGGCACTCCGCCCCGTGGTAGAACACCACCGACTGCCCCGGTGCCACCGCCCGCTGCCGGTGTTGGAAGCGCACGTGAAGGGCGCCGGGTTCATCCGGCATCGGTTCCACCCGGCAATCCTGATGGGCCTGCCGGTAGCGGATCTTGGCCTGACAGTGCAGGGGCATTTCCGGGGCCTTGCCCGCGATCCAGTTCACCTCGGTGGCCACCAGGCCGCCGGCATGCAGGGCAGGGTGGTCATGGCCCTGGGCCACGATCAGGCGGTTGCGGGCCATGTCCTTGTCCACCACATACCAGGGGTTTTCCGCCGCGCCATGGACTCCGCCGATGCCCAGGCCCTGGCGTTGGCCGGGGGTGTAGTACATCAGTCCCTGATGTTCGCCCAGTGCCTGTCCGTCGGTGCTGACGATGGGGCCGGGTTGGGCCGGGAGGTAGCGCATGAGAAAGTCCCGGAAACGCCGTTCTCCGATGAAACAGATGCCGGTGCTGTCCTTCTTGGCGTGGTTCTCGAATCCTGCCCGGGCGGCAATCGCCCGGACCCGGGTCTTTTCCAGTTCGCCCAGGGGGAAGAGGGTGCGGGACAGGGCCGGCTGACCCAGGGCATGGAGGAAGTAGGACTGGTCCTTGCCGGCATCCAGCCCCTGCAGCAGTCGGAAGCGCCCGTCCAGTGCATCCACCCGGGCGTAATGACCCGTGGCGATGAGGTCGGCTCCCTTGTCCAGGGCATAGTCCAGGAAGGCGCGGAACTTGATTTCCCGGTTGCACAGGATGTCCGGGTTGGGGGTGCGGCCCAGGCGGTATTCCTGCAGGAAGTGGGCGAACACCCGGTCCCAGTATTCCTTGGTGAAGTTGACCTTGTGCAGGGGGATTTCCAGTTCGGCGCACACGGATTTGGCATCCGCCAGGTCGGTGGCGGCGGAACAGTAGCCGGGTTCGTCGTCGTCTTCCCAGTTCTTCATGAACAGGCCTTCCACCCGGTAGCCCTGTTCCATCAGCAGGAGGGCGGAAACGGAGGAGTCCACACCGCCGGACATGCCGACGATGACGCGTTTGGCACGGGGGAGATTCATGACGGCATGTCCACCAGCAGGTCGAGGGGATAACGTCGACCGGCCAGATAATCATCGATGCAGCGCAGCACCAGCGGGGTGCGCAGGCTGTCTGGATGGGCCGCCAGGTGTTCGCGGTCGATCCAGTGGGTGTCCAGGATGTCCGGATCCCGAACCTGACCGGGCACCGGCTCCGAGACGTCACCGGTGACGGCCACGCGGATGAACGTCAGCCCCGTGGGTGCATGTTTCCAGCGGTAGACGCCCACCAGGGCCTGGGGGGTAAGGCGGCAGCCGGTTTCCTCCAGGGTCTCCCGGACAGCGGCGGCGATCAGGTCCTCGTCTTCCTCCAGGTGTCCGGCGGGCTGATTGTAGACGCTGCGGCCCTGTTCCCGTTCTTCCACCAGCAGGAATCGGCCGTCCCGTTCGACGACGGCGGCGACGGTGACGCGTGGGGTCCATACCATGTTCAAGGGGTTCCTCGGTGATGATGATGCCAAACTCCGTCATCCCCGCGAATACGGGAATCCAGGCAGGGGGACTCTGACCGCAACAGTGTACATGATGGAGCCGGGTGGACGGGGCAGCCATCCGCCGGTCCGACTCCCGCTCTGTGGCACATCCCGAGGCCGTGTATAATCCCACCAAAATCCTTTACAACAACTTCAATACCACAAGGGAGTGCCCATGGCATACCAACATATCAAAGTCCCCGCAGAAGGCGTCAAGATCACCGCCAATGAAGACTTCTCCCTGAATGTCCCCAACCATCCGATCATCCCCTTCATCGAGGGCGACGGCATCGGCGTGGACATCACCCCGGTCATGCAACGGGTGGTGGACGCGGCGGTGGAAAAGGCCTACGGCGGTGAACGCAAGATTGCCTGGATGGAGGTCTTTGCAGGCGAGAAGGCCACCCGGGTCTACGGCGGCGACAACTGGCTGCCCCGGGAGACCATGGAGGCCGTGCGCGACTTCGTGGTGTCCATCAAGGGTCCCCTCACCACTCCCGTCGGCGGTGGCATCCGTTCCCTGAACGTGGCCCTGCGTCAGGAGATGGACCTGTACGTCTGCCAGCGTCCGGTACGCTACTATAACGGCACCCCCAGCCCCCTGAAGAACCCGGAGAAGACCGACATGGTGATCTTCCGGGAAAACTCCGAAGACATCTATGCCGGTATCGAATGGGCCGCGGGCAGCCCCGAGGCGAAAAAGATGGTGGATTTTCTGGTCAACACCATGGGTGTCACCAAGATCCGCTTCCCGGAAACCAGCGGTATCGGCGTCAAGCCCGTGTCCGAGGACGGCACCAAGCGTCTGGTCCGCAAGGCCATCCAGTATGCCATCGAGAACGACCGTAGCTCCGTGACCCTGGTGCACAAGGGCAACATCATGAAGTTCACCGAAGGGGCCTTCAAGAACTGGGGCTATGAGCTGGCGATGCAGGAGTTCGGTGCCACCGAGATCGACGGCGGCCCCTGGTGCCGTCTGACCAATCCCAGGAACGGCAAGGAAATCATCATCAAGGACGTCATCGCCGACAACTTCCTGCAGCAGATCCTGCTGCGCCCGGAAGACTACAGCGTGATCGCCACCATGAACCTCAACGGCGACTACATCTCAGACGCCCTGGCGGCCCAGGTGGGCGGCATCGGCATTGCCCCGGGGGCCAATCTGTCCGACACCGTGGCCATGTTCGAGGCCACCCACGGAACCGCGCCCAAGTATGCGGGTCTGGATAAGGTGAACCCCGGCTCCCTGGTCCTGTCCGCCGAGATGATGCTGCGTCATCTGGGCTGGGTGGAAGCCGCGGACCTCATCGTCAAGGGCCTCTCCGGCGCCATCAGCTCCGGCCGTGTGACCTACGACTTCGCCCGTGCCATCGACAGCGCCACCGAGCTTTCCTGCTCGGAGTTTGGCGAGAACATCGTGGCGCACATGTAATTTGCCGGGAACTGAATCGACCATTGATTGATCCGACATTATGGGAGACGAACACAAGCATCAATCCGACCACGGGCTGGTCGTCGAGCCGGCGAAACCCCGGCTCAAGCAGCCGCCTCAGTACAAGGTGGTACTGCTCAACGACGACTACACTCCAATGGAGTTCGTGGTGCAGGTCCTGGAGGTCTTCTTCGCGATGGATCGCGAGAAGGCCACCCGGGTCATGCTCCACGTGCACACTCGCGGCAAAGGGGTGTGCGGCATCTATACTCGGGATATCGCCGAAACCAAGGTGGCTCAGGTCAACGACTATTCACGGGAACACCAGCATCCATTGCTCTGCGCGATGGAAGAGGCCTAGCGGGTACGCGACCATGCTGAACAAAGAACTCGAGTTTTCACTGAACATGGCCTTCAAGGCCGCGCGCGAGAAACGTCACGAGTTCATGACGGTGGAGCATCTGTTGCTCGCCCTCACGGACAACCCGACCGCCGCCACGGTGCTGAGGGCCTGTGGGGTCAACATCGAATCCCTGCGCAAGGAGCTCGAGGAATTCGTGGATGCCAATACCCCCAGGCTGCCCATGAAGGATCCGCGGGATACCCAGCCCACATTGGGCTTTCAGCGGGTGCTGCAGCGGGCGGTGTTCCATGTGCAATCATCCGGCCGCAAGGAGGTCACCGGCGCCAATGTGCTGGTGGCCATTTTCGGCGAGCAGGAGTCCCACGCGGTCTACCTGCTCGGCCAGCATGATCTGGCCCGGCTGGACGTGGTGAACTACATCTCTCACGGGATTTCAAAGGTTCCGGACGAGCAGCAGGAGGACGAAAGTGCCTCCGGTGCCGCCGGCGAGGCCCAGGACGCGGACGAGGCCGCCCGCAAGAATCCCCTGGAGAGTTTCGCCACCAATCTCAACGAACAGGCGCGCAAGGGCAAGATCGATCCCTTGATCGGGCGCGCCCATGAACTGGAGCGCACGGTGCAGATCCTGTGCCGTCGCCGCAAGAACAATCCCCTGTACGTGGGGGAGGCGGGGGTGGGCAAGACCGCCATCGCCGAGGGTCTTGCCAAGAAGATCGTGGATGGCGAGGTCCCCGAGGTGCTGCAGGATGCGGTGATCTATTCCCTGGATCTTGGGGCCCTGGTGGCCGGCACCAAGTATCGGGGGGACTTTGAAAAGCGTCTCAAGGGGGTGTTGTCCCAGTTGCGACGGCAGAAGGGGGCGGTGCTCTTCATCGACGAGATCCATACCATCATCGGCGCCGGCGCCGCTTCCGGCGGGGTCATGGATGCTTCCAACCTGATCAAGCCCATGCTGGCCTCCGGGGAGCTCAAGTGCATCGGCTCCACCACCTATCAGGAATACCGGGGCATTTTCGAGAAGGACCGGGCCCTGGCCCGTCGATTCCAGAAGATCGACGTCAACGAACCCACGGTGGACGAGACCTACGAAATTCTCAAGGGGCTCAAGTCCCGCTTCGAGTCTCACCACGACGTGCGCTATACCACCAAGGCCCTGCGGGCGGCGGCGGAACTCTCCAGCCGCTACATCACCGACCGCCATCTGCCGGACAAGGCCATCGACGTGATTGACGAGGCGGGCGCCAACCGGCGCCTGCTGCCGGCCAGTCAGCGCAAGAAGACCATCTCGGTGCAGGATGTGGAGAACATCGTCGCCAAGATCGCCCGCATCCCGCCCAAGAGCGTGTCCGCCTCCGACATGGAGACCCTCAAGAACCTGGAACGCAACCTCAAGATGGTGGTGTTCGGCCAGGACGAGCCCATCCAGACCCTGGCGGCCGCCATCAAGATGGCCCGCTCGGGTCTGGGGGATCGGGACAAGCCCATCGGTTCCTTCCTGTTCGCCGGCCCCACCGGGGTGGGCAAGACGGAAGTCACCCGTCAGTTGTCCCAGATCCTGGGCATCGAGCTGGTCCGCTTTGACATGTCCGAGTACATGGAGCGGCATACGGTGTCCCGTCTGATCGGAGCGCCGCCCGGCTATGTGGGCTACGACGAAGGCGGCCTACTGACCGGGGCTATCCTCAAGCAACCCCATGCGGTGCTGCTGCTGGATGAGGTGGAGAAGGCCCATCCGGACGTGTTCAACCTGCTGCTGCAGGTGATGGACCATGGCACCCTGACGGATACCAACGGCCGCAAGGTGGATTTCCGCAACGTGATCCTGGTGATGACCAGCAACGTGGGCGCCGAGGTGTCCAGCCGGCCGTCCATGGGCTTCACCCAGCAGGATCATTCCAGCGATGCCATGGAAGTGCTCAAGCGTACCTTCACGCCGGAGTTCCGTAACCGTCTGGATGCCATCATCCAGTTCAAGCCGCTTGACCCGGTGACCATTGCCAGCGTGGTGGACAAGTTCCTGACCCAGCTTCAGGCCCAGCTGGACGAGAAGAAGGTGGCCCTGCTGGTGGACGACGAGGCCCGTGCCTGGCTGGCCGAACACGGTTACGATCCGAAGATGGGTGCCCGGCCCATGGGTCGGGTGATCCAGGACCGGATCAAGAAACCCCTGGCGGAGGAGATCCTGTTCGGCCGTCTGGCCGGGGGCGGCGAGGTCCATGTGTGCGTCAGGGACGCAGAACTGCGCCTGGATTTTGTCGAGGAAGCCGTGCACTGAGGCGCACCGATGATCCCGTTGTGTCCGGCGCAAAGGCGGCAACGGGAAAAGGGCCGCATTCCCCAAGGGAGTGCGGCCTTTCCTGCTTTTGAGGTCAGGAACCGGTCCGGTCTTACTTGTTGCGGTAGACGATCCGGCCCTTGGTCAGATCGTAGGGGGTCATCTGTACCGTGACCCGGTCGCCGCGCAGGATGCGGATGTAGTGCTTGCGCATCCGACCGGATATGTGAGCGGTGACCACGTGGCCATTGTCCAGTTCGACGCGAAACATGGTGTTGGGCAGGTTGTCCAGCACCGTGCCTTCCATCTCAATGTGATCTTCTTTCGGCATACGCCTGTATCGGGGTTTGAGCAGCGAAGGCGTAATTATCAACAACCGGGCGCATAAAACAAGCACCGGAAGGGGGATTCTTTGCCGAAATTTGCAGATGATTGCCCCAAGGTATCGGCTTTGCCTAAACTAGCCGCCCTAACCCTGACGCTTTCAAGGAATTTGCGCCAATGAAACTCGCATGTGTGTTTCCAGGCCAAGGCTCCCAGTCGCTGGGCATGCTCGCCGCCCTGGCGGAGGCCTTCCCCCAGGTCCGCGAGACCTTTCAGGAGGCTTCGGACGTCCTCGGACTGGACCTGTGGGCCCTGACCCAGGAAGGCCCGGCCGACGATCTGAACCGGACCGAGAATACCCAGCCGGCCATGCTGGCGGCCGGTGTGGCCGTGTGGCGGGCATGGACGGCACAGGGCGGCAGCGAGCCGGTGGTCATGGCGGGGCACAGCCTGGGTGAATACACCGCCCTGGTCTGCGCCGATGCCCTGGACTTCGACGCCGCCGTGCGTCTGGTGGCCGAGCGCGGGCGTCTGATGCAAAACGCGGTACCGGCGGGCGAGGGCGCCATGGCGGCGATCCTCGGTCTGGACGACGAGCAGGTCAGGACCGTCTGTCGCGAGGCGGCCGCCGCCGGGGTGGTGGAGGCCGTCAACTACAACGCCCCGGGGCAGGTGGTCATCGCCGGTGAGACGGCGGCCGTGGAGCGGGCCATCGCCCTGGCCGGAGAAGCCGGCGCCAAGCGCAGCGTGAAACTGCCGGTGAGCGTGCCTTCCCACTGCTCCCTGCTCAAGAGCGCGGCCAGCAACATGCACGTGCGTCTGGAATCCGTGCGCGTGGGCACCCCCGCCATCCGTGTGATCCACAATGTGGATGTGGCCTCCCATGCCGAGCCGGACGTGATCCGGGCGGCCCTGGCGGCCCAGATCCATCGACCGGTGCGCTGGGTGGAGACCGTGCAGGCCATGGCTGCGGACGGTGTCACCACCGTGCTGGAGTTGGGCCCCGGCAAGGTGCTCACCGGCCTGAACAAGCGTATTGACAAGTCACTGACCGTGGCCTGCGTGCAGGACCCGGACAGCCTGGCTCAGGCACTGGCCCTGGGTACATCCTGATCCGCCGCCAGTCCCCCCATCATAACGAGGACCCCGCATGACTCTTGAAGGTGAAATCGCGCTCGTCACCGGTGCCAGCCGCGGTATCGGCAAGGCCATCGCCCTGACCCTGGCCCGCCAAGGCGCCACCGTGGTGGGTACCGCCACCAGCGAGGGCGGTGCCCAGGCCATCTCCACCTACCTGGCCGAGGCCGGCGCCCGGGGACGGGGCATGATGCTGGACGTGACCCGGCCCGACGACGTGGATGCGGTGATCAAGGCCGTCGGTGACGAGTTCGGCGGGGTCACCATTCTGGTGAACAATGCCGGCATTACCCGTGACAATCTCCTCATGCGCATGAAGGACGAGGAGTGGGATGCCATCATCCAGACCAATCTCACGGCGGTGTACCGGGTGAGCAAGGCCGTGCTGCGCGGCATGATGAAGGCCCGCAAGGGGCGCATCATCAACGTCGGCTCGGTGGTGGGTTCTTCCGGTAACGCCGGCCAGACCAATTACGCCGCGGCCAAGGCCGGGCTGCTGGGTTTCACCCGCTCCCTGGCCCGCGAGGTCGGTTCCCGCGGTATCACGGTCAATACCGTGGCGCCGGGATTCATCGACACCGACATGACCAAGGACCTGCCCGAGGCCCAGCGCGAGGCCCTGTTGACCCAGATCCCGCTGGGTCGCCTGGGGGCGCCGGAAGAAATCGCCCAGGCGGTTGCCTTCCTGGCCTCTCCTGGTGCAGCCTACGTCACCGGGGAGACGTTGCACGTGAACGGCGGGATGTTCATGGGCTGAAGACACGGCTTCTTTCTCCCGAATGGCGGGGAGGGGAGCCTTGTTCTGTAAGGTGGATGGAAGAGAAGGGTCGATGCCGGGCGGGTTTTTCCGTCCCGTGTGCATCAGCACAGTGGATCGACCGAAGGGATTTCACTACAATAGCGGCCCAGCTTCGGCTGCTTTTCAAATCAAGGGGATAGGCTAACCATGAGCAACATTGAAGAACGCGTCAAGAAAATCGTCGTCGAACAACTCGGAGTGAAGGAAGAAGAGGTGACCAATGCCGCTTCCTTCGTCGACGACCTCGGCGCGGATTCTCTGGACACCGTCGAGCTGGTGATGGCCCTCGAAGAGGAATTCGAAACCGAAATTCCCGACGAGGAAGCCGAGAAGATCACCACCGTTCAGCAGGCTATCGACTACATCAACGAGCACCTGCCGAACGCCTGATCCCTGGTTCAAGAGGATCATGCTCAACACCCGCGACCGCGACCAGTCCCCTGATCACGGTCGCGGGTGCCTCACACAGGTTAGAGTCGAACTTTAAGGTTTCACGCCCGAGCGTGGAAAAGGGGCAGTAGCATTGTCTAAACGGCGCGTAGTCATCACCGGTCTTGGCATCGTCTCGCCGGTCGGGTCCACCATCAAAACCGCATGGGACAATGTCACTGCGGGTCGTAGCGGCATCACTCCCATTGATGTCTTTGACGCTTCCCAGATGCCCGTGCGCATCTCCGGTGCCGTCCGGGACTTCAACGCGGACGATTACATCTCGCCCAAGGAACAGCGCAAGATGGACACCTTCGTCCACTACGGCATGGCCGCCGGCATTCAGGCCATCCGTGACGCCGGCCTGGAAGTCACCGAGGACAATGCCGAGCGCATCGGCGTGGCCATCGGTTCCGGCATCGGCGGTCTGCCCTACATCGAGAAGAGCTACGATGCCTTCCTCAAGGGCGGTGCCCGCAAGATCTCTCCCTTTTTCGTGCCCAGCGCCATCATCAACATGGTGGCGGGGAATCTCTCCATCATGTACGGCCTCAAGGGCCCCAACATCTCCATCGTGTCCGCTTGTGCCACCGGTACCCACAACATCGGTGACGCGGCACGCATGATCAAGTACGGCGAAGTGGACGTCATGGTCGCCGGTGGCGCCGAAATGGCCACCACCCCCCTGGGCATCGGCGGCTTTGCGGCAGCCCGCGCCCTGTCCACCCGCAATGATGATCCGGAACGGGCCAGCCGCCCCTGGGACAAGGATCGCGACGGCTTCGTCCTGGGCGACGGTGCCGGCGTCCTGGTACTGGAAGAGTACGAGCACGCCAAGGCGCGCGGCGCCCGTATCTATTGCGAGCTGTCCGGCTTCGGCTGGAACTCCGATGCCTTCCACATGACCCAGCCTTCCACCGGCGGTGAAGGCGCGGCCGCCTGCATGCTGCAGGCGCTCAAGGATGCGGGCCTCAATCCGGATCAGGTGGACTATATCAATGCCCACGGCACCTCCACCCCGGCTGGCGACAAGGCCGAGACCATGGCCGTCAAGCGCGCCCTGGGGGATCACGCCTACAAGGTGGCGGTGAGTTCCACCAAGTCCATGACCGGTCATCTCCTGGGTGCCGCCGGTGGCATTGAAGCGGTGTTTTCCGCCCTGGCCCTGGCCGAAGGGGTGCTGCCGCCCACCATCAACCTGGACAACCCGGAACCCGAGTGCGACCTGGACTACGTGCCGAATACGGCCCGCGAGTTCAAGGGCAGCGTGGCCATGTCCAACTCCTTCGGGTTTGGTGGGACCAACGGGACCCTGGTGTTCAGCAAGATCTGAGCCCCTCAGTCCCAGGACTGCCGGAAGGCCGCCGGGTGCGTGATTGCCCGGCGGCCTTCTGCGTTTCCGGCGCCAGTGGCGCCGTCGGAATCGGGGATCCGAGATGATGCTCGTCAATGGCCGATCGGCCTCCGTGTTGCCGCTCAATGACCGGGGCCTGCAGTACGGTGACGGTCTGTTCGAGACCCTGCGCATCCGGCAGGGCCATCCGTCCCACTGGCAGCGCCATCTTGAGCGCCTGCGGGAGGGGTGCCGTCGGCTGGGGTTTGCCGCGCCGGATGCCGCCGTGCTGGAAACGGAGGCGGGGCGTATCGCGGCCAGCCACCCCGAGGGGGTGCTCAAGCTGATGGTCACCCGCGGTCCCGGTCCTCGGGGATACCGTCCCCCCGCGTCTCCTTCCCCGACCCGCATCCTGGTGGGGAGCCCGCTCCCGGACATGCCTTCCGCCTGGCGTCGGGACGGCGTGCGGGCCAGGATCTGCCGGATGCGCCTGTCCTCCAATCCGGCCCTGGCCGGGATCAAGCATCTCAACCGTCTGGAACAGGTGCTGGCCCGCTCGGAATGGGAAGATGAGTATCAGGAAGGCCTGATGCTGGACGGAGAAGGGCGGGTGGTCGAGGGTACCATGAGCAATCTTTTCCTGGTCCGCGACGGCATGTTGCTGACGCCGTCGCTGGATCAGTGCGGTGTGGCCGGCATCACCCGGTCACGGATCATGGACATCGCCGCCGGGATGGGGATTACCTGCGGCCAGACCGGGCTCTACCCGGATGATCTGTTCCGGGCGGAGGGCCTGTTCCTCTGCAACACCCTGATCGGAATCTGGCCGGTGCGCTGCCTGGAAGGGCAAACCCTGCCGGTGCCGGACCTGGTAAGACGGCTCCAGCAGCAGTTGGACACACAGGATCCATGACGCGGGCAGACAATCAGGGCTTGCCCATGGGATGCCGGGGAACGACAATCCTGTTCTGACCCTGGAACACATGAGCCACTGCCGATTCCCGTGATGCGACGTCTTCTGCTTGTTGTCCTTCTGCTCCCGCTGATCATCGCCGGCTGGCTGGCATGGGACTATCATCGTTTCCTGCAGACGCCGGTCAATCTTGCCGACGCCACTGAGTTTCAGGTGCCCGCCGGGGCATCCCTGCGCCGGGTGGGGCAGGAACTGGCGGCGGCCGGGATCATCAGCAAGCCCCATTACTGGGAGATCCATGGGCGATTGTCGGAACAGGATCAGGGCATCCGGGCCGGGGAATACCTGATTCACCCCGGACTGACACCGGAGGACCTGCTGGCCCTGTTTATCCGTGGCCGCACCATCCAGTACAGCCTCACCATCCCGGAAGGCTGGACCTTCCTGCAGATGATGCGGGCCATCTCCGCCCACGAGAAAATCAGGAACACCCTGGCAGAGGATGAGTACATGAATGTGATGGCTCATCTGGGCCGTCCGGGTGAGCATCCGGAGGGCTGGTTCTTTCCGGATACCTATCTCTTTCCTCGGTACACCACGGACATGGACATCCTGCGCATTGCCCATCAGCGCATGCGCCAGGAACTGGCCCGGGCCTGGGAAAACCGCGCCGAGGACCTGCCCCTGAAGGACGAGTACGAGGCACTGATCATGGCCTCGATCGTGGAGAAGGAGACCGGGCGGGCCGATGAGCGTACCCTGGTCTCCGCCGTGTTCAACGAGCGCCTGCGCCGGGGCATGCGTCTGCAGACCGACCCCACCGTGATCTACGGCATCGAAAACTTCGATGGCCGCATCCGGCGACGGGATCTGCGGGCCGACAACCCTTACAATACGTACACCCGCGACGGCCTGCCACCCACGCCCATCGCACTGCCTGGCGCCGCCGCCCTGCATGCGGCGGTGAATCCGGCGGAATCCCGGGCCCTGTTCTTCGTGTCCCGGGGGGATGGCAGTCATCATTTCTCCACGACCTACCAGGAGCACCGGCGGGCCGTGATCCAGTACCAGCTCGGCGGCGATGCCAGCCGTTACGGGCGCTGACGAACAGGAATACCCACGTTTTGACCAGTCCATCTGCCGCTGCCGAAAGGCGAGGGCGCTTCATCTGCCTTGAAGGGATCGAGGGGGTGGGCAAATCCACCCACCTGAGTGCCGTGGTGGCCCATCTGCAGGCGCGGGGGATTACCGCCGTGAGCACTCGAGAACCCGGCGGCACCCCACTGGGAGAGGCCATCCGCGGCCTGCTGCTTTCCCGCGACTTTCCGCCCATGCACGGGGATACGGAACTGCTGCTCATGTTTGCCGCCCGAGCCGAGCATCTGCGTCACTTTATTCTGCCGGCGCTGGATGCGGGCACCTGGGTGGTCAGTGACCGTTTCACCGACGCCACCTATGCTTATCAGGGTGGTGGGCGGGGGATCCCGGTGGAGCGCATTGCCGCCCTGGAGGATTGGGTACAGGGGGCCGTCCGGCCGGATCTGACCATCCTGCTGGATGCGGATGTCGCCACCGGCCTGGCGCGGGCCGGCAAGCGGGGGGAAGCGGACCGGTTCGAACAGGAAGCCGTCGATTTTTTCGAGCGGGTGAGGGCGGTCTATCACGAGCGCGTCAATCGGTCACCGACGCGCTATGCCGTGGTGGATGCCGGGGGAGATCTGGCCCGGGTACGGGCCGATCTGCTGGCCCGGATCGATGACCTGCTGGCCCACCCGGTATCCGGGACCCCATGAGCGGCGCCCCCTTTCCCTGGTTGGAGGAAGCGTGGTGTGCGCTGCTGGAACGGCGGCGTTCGGGACGCCTGCCCCACGGTTGGCTGTTCACGGGGCCCGCGGGGACCGGCAAGCTGGCCCTGGCCCGGGCCTTCTGCCAGGCCATCCAGTGTGAGTCGCCCCTGGCCCGGGGGGCGGCCTGCGGCCATTGTCATGGCTGCCGCATGTGGCAGGCCGGTGCGCATCCCGATCTGACGGACGTGACCATCCCGGAGGACAAGACCCGCATCCTGGTGGACCAGATCCGGGCACTGGGAGATTTCATGTCCCTGAGCCGCAGTCATGGCCCCTGTCGCATGGCCATCCTGTGGCCCGCCGACGCCATGACCGAGAACGCCGCCAACAGCCTGCTCAAGACCCTGGAAGAGCCGCCGGGTGACGCCATCCTGATCCTGGTCAGTGCCCATCCGTTCCATCTTCCGGCCACGGTGCGCAGCCGCTGTCAGCAGATCAAGCTGGCCCTGCCTTCACGCCCCGAGGCCCGACGCTGGCTGGCCGGGGCCATGCCCGACATACCCGAGGGGGATCTGGATGCCCTGCTGGCACTGGGGCACGGGTCGCCGCTGCGCGCCCGGGCATTGGCGGAGCAGGAGGCACTGCCCCAGTGGCGTGCCCAACTGGATGCCCTGCTGGGCCTGCTGCAGGGGCGCAAGGGGGTGGTGGAACTGTCCGAGCAATGGCACAAGGCGCCCCTGGACGTGCTGGTGGATCGATTGCAGATCCTCATGGCCGACGGGATTTGCCGGCACATGACCGGCGCGGACGGTGACCGTTCATCCGGCGTGGCGACCCCGAAAGCCCTGGAGATCCTGACGGAACGACTGGATCCGGCGGCCTGTTTCCATTTCCAGGGGCGATTGTGCGAATGGCGCCGTCTCGCCGACACACCCATCAACCCGCAGGTGTTGCTGGAGGATATACTGGTGACCCTGCGTGATCTGGCACAGACCTGAAGGAGGGGACCATGGCACCGGGACAGGGCATACTTTCCCTGGCGATCAAGGACAAGCATTCCCTTTACGCCGCCTATATGCCGTATGTGAAGAATGGCGGCCTGTTCATTCCCACCCAGAAACTCTACAAGCTGGGCGACGAAGTCTTCATGCTCCTGACCCTGATGGAAGAGCGGGAGCGTATTCCGGTGGCGGGGCGGGTCATCTGGGTGACCCCCCCCAGGGCCCAGGGCAACCGCACACCGGGAATCGGCGTGCAGTTCAACGCCCAGGACAAGGGCGCCGCCCGCAACAAGATCGAAGGTCTGCTGGGTGGGGCCCTGCAGTCCGACCGACTGACCAACACCATGTAAGCCTCTTTAGGCAAGTCCTTTTTCTTTCCGATTTGCAACCATCGACTCTTTATGCTGATTGACTCCCATTGCCATCTGGATCGTATCGACCTGAGCGGGTTCGACGGCGACATGGACCGACTCATGGCCGCGGCCACGGAAGCCGGTGTCGAACACATGCTGTGCGTGTGCATCGACATGAACAATTTTCAGGCCGTCAGGGATCTGGCCGGGCGCTATGCCCAGGTCTCCTGTTCCGTGGGGGTGCATCCCAGTGCACGGGAAGGCCTCGAACCCGACGAGGAGGCACTGGCGGCCATGGCCGCCGATCCGGAGGTGGTGGCCATCGGTGAAACCGGGCTGGATTACCACTACAACGAAGGGGACCTGACCTGGCAGCGGGAGCGGTTCCGGGTCCATGTGCGGGCCGCGAGGGCGGTGGGCAAGCCGCTGATCATTCATACCCGGGACGCCCGTGCGGATACCCTGGCAATCCTGAGAGAGGAGGGCGCCCGGGATGTGGGCGGAGTCCTGCACTGTTTCACCGAGGACTGGGACACGGCCAGAGCCGGTCTGGATCTGGGGTTTCACGTCTCCTTTTCCGGGATCGTCACCTTCCGCAATGCGGATGCCCTCAGAGAGGTGGCACGGCGGGTGCCGGCGGACCGGCTGTTGATAGAGACGGATGCCCCCTATCTGGCTCCGGCCCCGTTCCGGGGCAAGATGAACCATCCGGCACTGGTTCGGCATGTGGCCGAATGCGTGGCCGGGGTCCGGGGCGAGAGTCTGGAAACCCTGGCCGCCGTGACCGCGCAGAACTATCGGCGCCTGTTCAATCCCTGCACGTAGCCGTCACCGCGGGCCGTCATCCCGCCTCGGCGAAGGCCGCGGCCATCTCCACCGCCCGTTCCAGGTCACCGGTCCGGGTATGGAAATGGGGCGAGAACCGGATACCGCCGCCCCGCGGGGCACACAGAACCCCGGCATCCATCAACCGGCGATGACTGAGTGCCACGTCCATGTCCCGGCGCCCGAAGGTGACGATGCCCGAACGCCGCTCCGGCGCCTGGGGTGAATGGATTTCGAACTTGGCGGATCTGAGCAGATCCACCAGGTATTCGACGTTTCTGGACAAGGCATCGGCAATGAAGGCCATGCCCAGTTCCTCGAACAGGGAGAGACTGGCGTCCAGGGCATGGATCCCCAGCATGTTGGGGCTGCCGCATTCGAAACGGCGGGCCGAATCGGCGGGATGCCAGTCCATCCGGTCATAATCACCGCAGTGCTCCACCATGTGCCAGCCGTACTGGTTCAGGCTCAAGGCATCGCGGGCCTCGGGGCCGGCGTAGAACACCGCAATCCCCTCGGGTCCGAGCAGCCATTTGTGGGCATCGGCGGCAAGAAAGTCCACCTGGGCGGCCTGCACGTCCAGGGGCAGGGCGCCCAGTTGCTGGATGGCGTCCACGCAGAACCAGATCCCCCGATGCCGACAGGCCGCGCCCAGGCGATCCAGATCCAGTCTCAGGCCCCGGGCATATTGCACGGCGCTCACGCTCAGCAGACGGGTGCGCCGGTTCGTGGCGCCCAGCAGCGCCGCCTCCGGATCCGCCACCGACACATCCACCAGACGAACCTCCACGCCGAAGCGGGACTCCAAAGCCTGCCAGACGATCCGGTTGGACGGAAACTCCTGCAAGGGACAGACCACGTTATCCCCGCGACGCCAAGGCAGCCCGAAAGCCACCACGGAGAGCCCTTCCGAGGTGTTCTTGAGCAGGGCGATGTCTTCTGTCTCCGAGGCGTTGATCAGCCGCTGTAGCCGTTCGCGCAGCCGTTTTTCCACCGCCAGCCAGCGCGGGTAGTGCAGGGACCCATGCAGGGTGTTTTCCTGGGCGAAGGCGGCCACCGCCTGGGCCGTGCGGACCGGCCACGGGCCGACGGCGGCGTGATTGAGATGAATCAGGTCGGGAGAGAGGGGGAATTCAGGATGCATGATTCTCCTTGCCGAGTCAGGGATGGGTTTGCAATGAGCGTGCCTGATTTGTTAGGGTTGTTCTTCTTTGTCCCTTGGCCATCTTGGCCACAACCATCTTGTGACCGCCGAATATATAGTGCGCGGTCGTTTTCGGAGATCAGGGCTGGCACGCCTGCGGCGCCCGTTCTTCCCACTGGATCCAGATTAATTTTCCGTCTGATCTGATCACAGAGTATCGGAGGCGTCATGAGTTCTGTCCTTAATTTTTACCGACACGAAGCACTGCAAGAGATCAAGGCCCGTCCGTTCAAGGTCTATACCGAGCGGACCCTGGAGCAGATCCCCGCGGTAGCCCGGCTATCCGAAGCCCAGCGTTTCGAGATGAAGGTGGTGGCCAGCGTGCTGCCGTTCCGGGTCAATGAATACATCATAGATGAATTGATCGACTGGGATCAGGTACCCGATGACCCGATCTACCAGCTGACCTTCCCTCAGCGCGAGATGTTGGAGCCGGCGGCCTATGAACGCATGGCCGAATTGCACCGTCGCGGCGCAGAGCGGGCGGAGATTGCTGCCTTGGCGCAGACGCTGCGTCAGGACCTCAATCCCCACCCGGCAGGGCAGATGGAGATGAACCGCCCCATGCTGGATGGCCGTCCCCTGGAAGGGTTGCAGCACAAGTACAAGGAAACGGTGCTGTTCTTCCCCACCCAGGGTCAGACCTGTCATGCGTACTGTACCTTCTGCTTCCGCTGGGCGCAGTTCGTGGGTGATAAGGAACTGCGTATCGCCTCCAGTCAGAGTGATGACCTGCTGGGCTACCTGCGTGCCCATCCGGAAGTGACGGACCTGCTGGTCACCGGCGGTGATCCCATGGTCATGAAGACCAAGTATCTGGCCCAGTATCTTGAGCCCCTGATGGCGCCGGAATTCGATCATGTCCAGACCATCCGCATCGGTACCAAGGCACTGACCTTCTGGCCCCATCGTTTCGTGAGCGATGCCGATGCCGATGAATTGCTGATGTTGCTGGAACGATTGGTGAAGGCGGGCAAGCACGTGGCCCTGATGGCCCATTACAACCACTGGCGGGAGATGGAAACCCCGGTGGCCCGGGAGGCCATCCGCCGACTGCGTGCCACCGGTGCCGAAATCCGCAGTCAAGGGCCGTTGCTGGCCCATATCAATGACGATGCCGAAGTCTGGGCTCGCATGTGGCGCAACCAGGTACGCCTGGGAATCGTGCCTTACTACATGTTCGGTGAACGGGATACCGGCGCCCGCTGTTATTTCGAGGTCCCGCTGGCCCGGGCCTGGGAGATCTACCGCGATGCCATGTCCCAGGTATCCGGCCTGGCCCGCACCGCCCGCGGTCCTTCCATGAGTGCCGGTCCCGGCAAGGTGGAGATCCAGGGCGTGACCGAGATCCAGGGGGAGAAGGTGTTCGTGCTGCGCTTCATCCAGGGTCGTAATCCGGACTGGGTGCAGCGTCCGTTCTTTGCCCGGTATGATGAAAAGGCCACCTGGCTGAACCACCTGAAGCCGGCCTTCGGGGAGGAGAAGTTCTTCTTCGAGGATGAGTACAATGCCATGAAGGCGAGGGCGGTGACCCGGTAGTTCGGAATTTCAGGTTGTCGAGTCACGAGAATCGGCGGGCCGGTTCCCATGTCTTTCAGGCTGGTTCGGGTATTTCCCGGATCAGCCTTTTTTTTGCAAGGTTCCTTGTATCTTGAAGGGAGAGCAAAATGATGAACAATCACGACCTGACCCGCAGGGACCTGGCCGTTGTCTGGCATCCCTGTACCCAGATGAAGGATCACGAACATCTGCCCATGACGCCAATCCGGCGAGGGGAGGGGGTGTGGCTGGAGGATTTCGACGGCAACCGCTATCTGGATGCCATCAGCTCTTGGTGGGTGAACCTGTTCGGTCACGCCAACCCCTATATTAATGCCGCCATCCGCCGGCAGCTGGATGACCTGGAACACGTGATCCTGGCCGGTTTCACCCATGAACCGGTGGTCCGCTTGTCCGAGCGTCTGGTGGCGATCACGCCGCCGGGCCTGAGCCGGTGCTTCTACGCCGACAACGGGTCCGCCGCCGTCGAAGTCGCCCTGAAGATGAGCTTTCATTACTGGCTCAACCGGGGCCAAAAGGACAAGACCCGGTTCATCTGTCTTTCCAACAGCTATCACGGAGAAACCCTGGGGGCGCTGGCGGTGGGTGACGTGCCTCTGTACAAGTCCACCTATGGGCCGTTGCTGATGGAGGTCATGACCGTGCCCGGTCCGGACTGTTTCGAGCGTGAACCGGGCGAAGATTGTGAACAGGTGGCCGAGCGCATGTTCGAGGCCATGGAGGCGACGCTGGCAAGGCACGCCCACGAAACCTGTGCGGTGATCGTCGAGCCCCTGGTGCAATGCGCCGGCGGCATGCGCATGTATCACCCCCGGTATCTGCAATGGTTGCGTGAGTCCTGTGACCGTTACGGTGTGCATCTGATCGCCGACGAGATCGCGGTGGGGTTCGGCCGGACCGGGACCCTGTTTGCCTGTGAACAGGCGGGTATCTCGCCGGATTTCATGTGTCTGTCCAAGGGGCTGACCGGGGGCTATCTGCCGCTGTCCGTGGTGCTGACCCATGATCAGGTCTATGACGCCTTTTATGATGAGTACACGCGCCTGACCGCATTTCTGCATTCCCATTCCTATACCGCCAATCCGCTGGCCTGCACGGCGGCTTTGGCCACCCTGGACCTGTTCGAACGGGATGACGTGATCGGGCGAAATCGACGGCTGGCCGCGGTGATGGCCGAATCCCTGGCGCCGTTGAAGGATCATCCCCACGTGGCGGATGTGCGTCAGCACGGGATGATCGCGGCGGTGGAGATGGTGAGAAACAAGAGCACCCGCGAACCGTATCCCTGGCAGGAGCGCCGTGGTCTGGCGATCTACCGGCATGGCCTCAAGCGCGGCGCGCTGCTCAGACCGCTGGGCAACGTGAGTTACCTGATGCCGCCGTACGTGATCACCGAGGAGCAGATCCGGTTCCTGGCGCAGGTGATGATGGAAGGCATCGACCTGGCGTGCCGGGATTGACGCGTGGTGATGGCCCCGACGCGAACTTTTGTTCGTCTGTTCGTCTGTTCGTCTGACGGCACCTCTGAATTCGCATAATGTATATTATGTTAAATAATGTTCCAACCAAGGAGTACATCGGCTCCCAAACAAGAACGGGTTTCTGGCCTGGACGGCTGGCTGGCCACATCGATCCGTTGCAAAGCTGCAGTATCGACTCCCACAGACACTTTAAAAGTCGGATAATAGTCCGCTTCCCGATTTCAAGACCCGCACCGGAGATCCATCGCCCCCATGGATAAAAGCTCGCTGGACCAAGCCGCACTGGACTACCACTATTTCCCCACCCCCGGAAAGATCTCGGTCGTGCCCACCAAGGGCCTGACCAACCAGCGCGATCTCGCTCTGGCCTATTCTCCCGGTGTGGCGGCCGCTTCACGGCTGATCGCCAAAGATCCGGGTCAGGTGGGACGCCTGACCGCACGGGCCAATCTGGTGGGCGTGGTGACCAACGGCACGGCCGTGCTGGGGCTGGGCGCCGTCGGTCCCCTGGCAGCCAAGCCGGTAATGGAAGGTAAAGGTGTGTTGTTCAAGAAGTTCGCCAATATCGACGTCTTCGACATCGAATTGGACGAGCTGGACCCGGACAAGCTGGTGGACATCATCGCCGCCATGGAGCCCACCTTCGGCGGCATCAATCTGGAAGACATCAAGGCCCCGGAATGCTTCTACATCGAGCGCAAACTGCGGGAGCGGATGAAAATCCCCGTCTTTCACGATGACCAGCATGGTACTGCCATCGTGGTGGCTGCCACTGTGCTTAATGCCATGCAGCTCACCCGCAAGGAACTGAGCAGCATCAAGCTGGTCACCTCCGGCGCTGGTGCCGCCGCCCTCGCCTGCCTGGATCTGCTGGTCACCATGGGTATGCCGGAGGATAACATCTGGGTGACGGACATTCACGGCGTCGTCTACAAGGGACGCCCCGAAGAGATGGACAGTTTCAAGGAACGCTATGCCAAGGACACCGAGGCCAGGACTCTGGGCGAGATCATCGACGGTGCCGACGTCTTTCTGGGGCTTTCCGCCGGTGGCGTGCTCAAACAGGACATGGTGGCCCGCATGGCCCCCAATCCGCTGATCCTGGCGCTGGCGAATCCGGACCCGGAGATCCTGCCCGAGGAAGTCATGGAGGTACGGGATGACGCCATGATGGCCACCGGACGATCCGACTATCCGAACCAGGTCAATAACGTCTTGTGCTTCCCCTTCATCTTCCGGGGTGCCCTGGATGTGGGCGCGACCACCATCACCAAGGAAATGCAGATTGCCGCGGTCAGGGCCCTGGCGGAACTGGCCCGGGCGGAGCCTTCCGACGTGGTGGCCAAGGCCTATGGGGATGAAGGGCTGCGGTTTGGACCGTCCTATCTGATCCCCAAACCCTTTGATCCACGACTGATCGTCAAGATCGCCCCCATGGTGGCCAAGGCCGCGATGGATTCCGGGGTGGCCACCGCCCCCATCGAGGAGCTGTGGACCTATCGGGATCATTTGAACAACTTCGTCTACCAGTCCGGGTTTGTGATGAAACCGGTATTTGCCGCCGCCAAGGCGGCCCCACGGCGGGTCATCTACGCCGAAGGCGAAGATGAACGGGTGCTGCGTGCCGTGCAGACGGTGCTGGAAGAAGGCCTGGCCCAGCCCATCGTGGTGGGTCGGCCCGAAGTGATAGAGTCCCGCATCGAGCGCATCGGCCTGAACCTGCGCCCAGGCGAGGATTTCGAGCTGGTGAATCCGGCTTCCGACGCCCGCTTCCGTACCCTGTGGAGTGAATATCACCAGATCATGGGCCGCAAAGGCATCACGCCGGAGATCGCCAAGTACCGCGTGCGCAGCAACAACACCCTGATCAGCGCCATGCTGCTGCGCACGGGAGATGCCGATGCCATGGTCTGCGGCATGGTGGGCCAGCACGCCTATCACCTGAAATTCATCGAAGATGTGATCGGCCTGGCCCCCGGGGTGCGGACCTTCGCCACCATGAACCTGCTGATGCTGCCTCACCGCACCCTCTTCCTGTGCGACACCTATGTCAATGAAAATCCGGACGCGGAAACCATTGCCGAGATCACTTTGATGGCGGCGGAGGAAGTGCGCAACTTCGGTCTGACTCCCAAGGTGGCCCTGGTTTCCCATTCCAATTTCGGCAGTGTGCCCTCCGAAGGGGCGCGCAAGATGAGTCGCGCCCGGGCCCTGCTGGAACAAATGGACCCGAATCTGGAAGTGGACGGGGAAATGCACGCCGATGCCGCCCTCAAGGAAGAGATCCGTGATCAGCTCATCCAGGGGTGCCGCCTCAAGGGCGAGGCCAATCTGCTGGTGATGCCCAACATCGATGCCGCCAACATCTCGTTCAACCTGCTCAAGGCGGCCAGCGGTGAAGGCATCAGCGTGGGGCCGATCCTGCTGGGCTCCGCCAGGCCCGTGCACATCCTCAATGAAACCGCGTCCGTGCGTCGCCTGGTCAACATGACGGCGCTGGCGGTGGTGGATGCCAATCAGGCGGACAGCCGCCAAGCACAGCAGCGGGATCCCATGCAGCGCTGACCCCGCCCTACCCTGCTCTTTCCGTTCCAGCACCCTGATTTTACGGGCGCTGGAACGGGAAATGCCGCCGTTACCGGAATCTAGTTGACGCGTCGTTCGCCGTTGGAAGCGTGCTGGGTGGGCGGTTTCAAGCCTTCGAGCACTCTCCTGCGGCTGTTTTCCGGAAATGGATACTCCATGTAGCGGGCGGCGGCGCGAGCCACGTCCTGGCCGTGATAACGCAGGACCAGTTGCAGGGCCATGTCGATGCCGGCGGAAATCCCCGCCGAGGTAATGACGGAGCCGGCATCCACAACAAATTCGTCTTCCACCACCATCACCTCCGGAAATGAATCCCGCATCCAGTCGAGGGAGCGCCAGTGGGTGGTGGCCCGCAGACCGTCCAGCAGGCCGGCCTTGCCCAGCAGCATGGCACCGGTACAGACACCCGCCAGCAGGGATAGGCCATCAGAGCGCTCCCTGATCCAGTTCATCAGGACGGGATTGTTGATCTCGCGACGGGCCCCCTTCCCTCCCGGTACCACCAGAATGTCCAGTTCCGGGCAATCGGTGAAGTCATGGTGCGGCAGTACCATCATGCCGCCCGTGGTGGTGATGGGACGCTTGTGTTCGGCAATCAGCCGTATGTCGAAGGGGGATTCCGTTTCGGCGCGTCTGGACTCATCCAGCCGGGTGGTGGCAAACACCTCGAACGGACCTGCAAAGTCGAGGACTTCCACCTGATCGAAGATCAGAATACCCACCAGGGTGCGTCGGACTGTGATGCTGTTATTCATCATCGGTTTTCCTGATAACCGGTCGGCCGCCGGTTTGCGGGTGGCCGATCCGCCGGACATTGACTGATCACAAAAATACTTCGACTCTGCCTATTATGCATCCAATTCTTACGGTATTTATGTTTCCGCGTGGCGCTGGCGTTTGACTGGAAATGTTGCACCGCACAAAAAAGTGCGCTATGCTGCAACGCAACAAGGGTGGGAATCCGCCCATCCTTGGCAAACCCATCTCAAGGAGATTTGCCATGTACAACGAATTCTTCAATATGAATCAGGAACAGTTCGAAAAGATGGCCGGTCCTGTGCGCAAGTTCAACAATGCGACCCTGGATCACGTGGCCAAGCTGGTTGAATACCAGATCAGCATGTTCCGCAGCTATTCCGAGATCACCATCGAGCAGATGCGTGCCCTGCAGACCGTGACCGACCCCAAGAGCCTGCAGGCCTACGTGAGTGCCCAGGCCGAAGCCACCAAGTCTCTGAGCGAGAAGGTGGCCAAGGACACCAATGAACTGGTGGAACTGCAGCGCGGTTATGCCGAAGAAGTGCAGAAGCTCAGCGAAGAAGGTCTGGCCACCGTCACCAGCATCGAGCCCGCCAAGGCCCGCAAGAGCGCCTGATTCGCTTCAGACCAGGATTGTGTCATGGGCAGGGCCGCCCATTGAAGTTGTCTTCTCCTATCCGCTTGATCCCTGCGCCCATCCGATGAAAATCGGATGGGCGTTTTTTTATCCTGCACCCCAGCCCGCATCAGCGGGCCGACAGGGGGGCTCCTGTCTTGCGGTGAGTCTCGAAGAAGACACCGTTCCATGCGATGACCAGCGCCTCCTCGCTTCTGGGCAGGAGGCTCAGGGGCTCTTCCAGCGGCGTATCAAAACAGGTGATTTCCACCGTGGTCACGTCCCCATCGGGAAAGTCCAACGCCTCCGGCGTGATGCCGAAGCGTTCGATAAAGGCGTCCGGACCCAGGGCGTGAACCACATACCCGGGCTTGAGACACTGACTCTCCTCGAAGTGGGCAATGTGCTTCGAGTAGACGCCCTTGCGACCTACCAGAGCCTGTGCCTGCTCGTCGGTCAGCGTGGCCTCATCCGTGGCGGTGAATCCGGTCACTGTCCAGACCCCGAAAAACCCTTCCTCCGAGACCTTCTGGCCGCAACCGGCCATGAGCAATGCCGCCATCACCATGGCAGCCCCGCCCCCTGCTCGGACGATGATGTCACTGCGTTCATTCTGCTGCACGCCCTGCGCCTCCACGTTGTCTTATCAAGCCTGAAATGAGGTTAAAAACCTGAGCCTGCAAAGGGTATCAGATTGTGGCCTTCAGGTTATTGATGACCGTCGGCACCCTGGCACATCAGGTACTTTGCCATTGTCCATGCATGTCGGGGGGGGGCATCCCATGTGAAAACGGCCAGGCAAAGCCCGGCCGTGGAAAGATTTGATACATCCCACCTGCCCTGCTTATTCGGGCACCACAGCCTCCATGGAGATGCTGATGGTGATTTCATCTCCCACATAGGGCACGAACTTGTCTGCATTGAAATCGCTGCGTTTTACCACGGTATGGGCATGGGCACCGATGGCCGGTCTTTCCAGCATGGGATGGACCATGGCGGCGAAATGACTCACCTCCAGGGTCACCGGCTGTGTGATCCCCTTCATGGTCAGATGACCGTCTATGGATACCGGGCGACCGTCCTGGAAATTGATCTGGCTGGACTGAAATCTGGCTTCGGGATGGCTGGTGGTATCGAAGAAATCTTCTCCCTGGATATGCTCGTTGAAAGTGGCGTACCCGGTTTCCACCGAGGTCATGTCGATCACGATATCCACCTGCCCTGTACCGCCCTCCTTATCCAGGGTCACCGTGCCATGAGTCTGATTGAACTGACTGGTCTGGGTGGACAGCCCGAAATGGCTGTAGGAGAAACGAGGGAAGGTATGGGTGGGGTCGATTTCGTATGTCACCGGCTCCGCCAGGGCAGATGTCGCCATGCCTGACATCAATACCACGGTAGCCGAAAGGGCGAACAAAGGTTTCATGCGGCGATCCTCCTGTTGTTTAAGAAACTGACCAATCATGTCTGGTTTAAAAAACTTACCCTTATTTACTTGCTGAAGAAACGTATTTTTTACGGATAGTTTGATGTGTAGATGTCATTAGTTTTTTTAAAAGGACACCCACTTTATTTGCATGTCACTAAAAAAGGGTCTATTCTTAAGTCATGACTCAACCTCGCGCATCCCTCATCAGCCTCGACGAGACCCCTTGGTACCACTTGGTCAGTCGCTGCGTACGCCGTGCGTTCCTGTGCGGCAAGGATCCGCTGACCGGCACCAGCTACGAGCATCGCAGAGCCTGGATTGAAGGCCGAATTCTTGCCTTATCTTCGGTCTTCGCCATCGATATTGCTGCTTATGCCGTAATGTCCAACCACTATCACGTGGTTCTGAGAGTCGATGCCTCCCGTACCCATGGATGGACCATGGAGCAGATTCTGACCCGCTGGACGCAGCTATTTACCGGCCCTGCCCCGGTCCAGCGCTATCTGTCCGATGACAGAGTTCGGATGAGTGCCGCTGAAATGGCCCAGGTGGAGGAACTTGCCGAAATTTATCGGGCACGTCTCCATGACATTTCCTGGTTCATGCGGGTACTGAACGAATCCATTGCCCGACAGGCCAATCAGGAGGACGGTGTCAAAGGGCGATTCTGGGAAGGACGTTTCAAGAGCCAGGCATTGCTGGATGAACAAGCCCTGCTGGCAGCCATGGCCTATGTGGATCTCAACCCGATCCGGGCGGGGATTGCGGACACTCTGGAGCGCAGTGAATACACATCCATTGCCAGAAGAATCAGAAATGCCACCATCACCCCGGATAAGGGCCGCAATGTCGGCACCGGAGGCGCTGACAACACCTCCAAGCTTGGTTCACCCTCATCGAAGCCTGAGATGCCCCCCTCCCCTACCCCATTCAGGATCGGCTCACGCCGGGACCACACGAGTGAAAGCGGTCCCTTACAGCCAGAAAAATCATTGCAGAACATCACCCAGGCATCACTGATGCCCTTTGAGGCATCGGAGGCTGGATTGCAACACGGCATTCCTTTTTCACTGGAGGATTATTTCGAGCTGACTGAAACTCTGGGACGATGCGTACATACGATGAAACGGGGCTTCATCGCAGACAAGACGCCCGGATTGCTGGTCAAACTTGGCATGGAACCGCAGCAGTTCCTCCGCCATGCCGACCATCTGTTGAAAACCTTCGGCCCTGTCATCGGTACCGCGGATACCTTGTCGGCACTGGCTCAGCGCCGGAGACGGCGGCGGATGCGGGGAATTGCCATGGCAAGGCAGGTGTTTCAGGCAAAGGCAGCCTGAACAGAAGTCGGATTTCTGTCAGGTGACCGGATGAGAGGATAATACCCGGCAAGCGGTGCTCGCCGGGTCCGAGGCGCAGACGGACCAAGAGTGGTCCGCGCTGCCATGTGATGGAAAAAACAGGCAATCCGCGGGGCGGTACTTATTCTTCGTACTTGAAGGAGACGTTCAAGCGGGCTCGATAGCACACGATATTGCCGGCTTCATCCAGTCTCATGTCCAGTTTGTTGACTTCCACGATGCGCAGTTCACGCAAGCTGGATCGGGCCTTGGCCACGGCCTGGGCGGCGGCATCTTCCCAGGACTTTTCACTGGTTCCAATCAGTTCAATGACCTTGTAAACGCTCATGACTAGACTCCTCGCCTCCCGACCACGAGGTCGGCGGCTGATTTATTGGTTCTGATATCCAATGTGACCGGCCGCCACGGTCCACATCGTTCAAGCCGGTCACCCAAGTCTAGTCAAGACTGCGCTGTTTTTCCTTGAACGTCAGAGACAACAGCGGGCGGCATGCCAGGCAATCATGCGCTCTTCATCGGTGGGAATGACCCATACCCCGACAGGGCTGTCATCCATGCTGATGCGTATCTCGCCACACTCGTTGCGTGCCTCATCAATGCGAACCCCCAGCCACTCACATCCCTGACACACCATAGCCCGAACCGGCGCGGCATGTTCACCGATACCCGCCGTGAAGACCAGATGGTCCAGCCCCTCCAACGCGGCCGCGAGACTGCCGATTTCCCGGATGATGCGATAGGTGAACAGTTCCACCGCTTCCCTGGCCGCGGGTACCGGACTTTGAATCAGGTCACGCATGTCTGCACTGACACCCGATACCCCCAGCAATCCTGATTGTCTGTACAACAGATCACTCACTTGCGCGGGCGACATGTTCTCGTGGGTCAGCAGATGGAGTACCACACCGGGATCGATGGTTCCGCAGCGAGTTCCCATCGGCAGCCCGTCCAGCGCGGTAAATCCCATGGTGGAAGCCACGCTGGCACCGTCCCGGATGGCACACAGGCTCGCGCCATTGCCCAGATGAGCGGCTACGACCCGGCCCGTCTCCAACGTGCCCAGATGATCGGGCAGACGCCGGCTGATGTAATCATAGGAAAGACCGTGAAAACCATACCGGATCAATCCCGCTTCGGTCAGATGCCGGGGCAAGGCAAAAGCCTGGGCAACCGGTGCCTGAGTGGTGTGAAAACTGGTGTCGAAGCAGGCTACCTGGGGCACGTCCGGTCGTAGCGTGAACAGGCTACGCACCGGTGCCAGACCATGAGGCTGGTGCAATGGCGCCAGCGGAATCAACGTTTCCAGATCCTTCAGCACCCCTTCGTCCAGGCGGACCGGCTCGCGATAATGCCGTCCTCCATGGACGATGCGGTGGCCAATGGCACTGATCCGGCTGGCATCGGGCAACGCATCCATCCAGTTCAGCAGTTCTGAAAGCGCAGCGGCATGGTCATACTGATCGACATCCGCGATCAGGTGATCATCACGGATGACCGCTCCCTGGCCATCCCGAATCGACAGCCGTGCCTGCCGCCCACCCAATCCGGAGAAGTGCCCCTGGTAATGGACGGAAAAACCGTCCAGTGACAGATCCCCTCCCCACCCCAGCAGCGCAAACTTGAGACTGGAAGAGCCGCTGTTGATGACCAGGATATCTCGCATGCCGTTACCGAACCTTTTTCTTCAGATAATCCGCCAGTAGCAACGCCAGGGCACAGGAGGCCATACGGGTGATGGCATCATCGGCCCGGCTGGTGAGCACGATGGGCACACGGGCACCCACCACCAGACCGGCTCCGGTTGCATCCGCCAGGTAGGTCAACTGCTTCATGAGCATGTTGGCCGCTTCCAGATCCGGAGCCACCAGGATATCCGCCCGACCCGCCACGGGTGACGTGATGTTCTTGGTCGCTGCCGCGGCCTCGGACACGGCGTTGTCGAAGGCCAGGGGACCGTCGATCAGGGCGCCGGTGATCTGCCCCCGGTCAGCCATCTTGCACAGGGCTGCCGCCTCCAGGGTGGACTGGATCTTGGGATTCACCGTCTCCACCGCCGACAGAATGGCCACCTTGGGCATCTCATTACCTACCGCGTGTGCCAGATCAATGGCGTTCTGGACGATATCCACCTTATCGGCCAGGGAGGGGTAGATGTTGATGGCCGCATCGGTGATGAACAGCGGACGAGGATAGGTCGGGACATCGAAGGCCATCACATGACTGATACGCCGCTCGGTGCGCAGGCCTGCACCCTTGCGCACCACTTCCCGCAGCAACTCATCGGTATGCAGCGATCCCTTCATGATCGCTCCCACACTGCCCGCACGGGTCATGGCCACCGCCTGCTCAGCCGCGGCATGGCTGTGGGGGACATGGACAATGCGAAAATCGCTGATGTCGATCTCCGCCTCATCCGCTGCCGCGCGGATGCGATCCTCGGGACCGATGAGGATGGGATGGATCAGGCCCGCCCTGGCAGACTCATAGGCTCCCAGGATGGAAGGCGCATCCACTGGATGCACGATGGCCATGTCCACCGCCTCCGGATGGGTGGCGGCATGCAGAAGTTCATGCAGACGGGCCCGCTCGGACATGCGCACCCGTGGCATCACGGTACGTGGGCGACGGATCTTTTCCGTGGGTGCCAGCACGTCGGCCACTCCTTCGATGACATCCCGACCTTCCTGGTTGGTACACCGGCAATCGAACTTGATGCGGTTCTTGTCCGAATCCTTTTCCAGGACCTTGACCTTCACCTGCAGGATGTCTCCCAGGCCCACCGGAGCCCGGAACCGCAAGGTCTGTCCCAGATAGATGGTCCCGGGTCCGGGCAGTTCGGTGCCCAGCACGGTGGAAATGAGTGCTCCGCCCCACATGCCGTGGGCGATGATCTCCTGAAAACGGGAACTCTTGGCAAAATCCTCGTCCACATGCGCCGGATTCACGTCCCCGGACATGATGGCGAAGAGCTTGATGTCATCCATGGTGAGCCGGCGCTCGATGGCAGCCTCGTCGCCCACCCGAATCTCATCGAAGGTACGGTTCTCGATGTAACCCAGATCGGTTTTCTTGTCCATGACTCAGGCCCTTATGTTGTGGCCGGCATCCACGTAAAGGGTGCTGCCGGTCAGTGACTGTCCAGCCCCGGAGGCCAGGAAAACGGCGCACTGTCCTACGTCATCGACGGTAGCCAGACGACGCAAAGGAGATCGGGTTTCGGCATCCTGGGCCAGGGTTTCGAAATCCTGGATACCCGAGGCCGCCCGGGTACGGATGGGGCCCGGCGAGATGGCATGCACCCGGATGCCCCGCGGACCCAACTCCGCCGCCATGTAGCGCACGCTGGATTCCAGCGCGGCCTTGACCGGCCCCATGAGGTTGTAGTTGTCCACCACCTTTTCGGCCCCGTAATAGGACAGGGTGATCAAGGTGCCCCCCTCCTTCATCAGCGGCTCGGCCTGACGGGCCAGACGAATGAAGGAGTGGCAGGATATGTTCATGGCCTGGGCAAAGCCATCCCAGGAGCAGTCCACCACCCGACCATGGAGATCATCCCGGGGGGCAAAGGCCATGGAATGGATCAGAAAATCCAGCTTTCCCCAACGTTCGTCGGCGCGCTGGAACAGGGCGTCCACCTGGGACTGATCAAGCACATCGCACAGCATCAGTTCCGGATCTCCCATTTCACCGACCAGAGGGCGGACGTGGGATTCGGCCTTGGGATGGCCATAAGTCACGATCATTTCGGCACCAGCCTGGTGCAGTGCACGGGCACAGCCGTAGGCAATGCTGTCGGCATTGGCGAGACCGGTGACGATGCCGGTTTTCCCTTGCATGGAGAAGGGTTGAGTCGTCATGGGCAACCTCCAATCGTCGCTGGGTTCACTGGTTCAGAAAGATGAACCTGTTTTATGTTGCATTGCAGCGAAGATTAGCAGAAGCGCATGATGACTGCATGTCAATTTGTGATCTTCGCAAGTTTCAGGCTCTTTTTTTACCTGTTCAAAACGCCTTTCCCGATCCAAATCCACGCCCCATCCATGGTTGACATATGGATAGTTCGCCGGCTCATATAAAACCCTTCACCATTGCCCCGGATTCATCAGGAGCCGATCCCATGCCGTTGCCGACGAAGATGCTGATTGCCTGTCTGTTGATGGCGACGGGCCTGCCGGCCTTCGCCGCGGAGCGATTCCAGGACTGGTGGATCAGTTACAGCCAGCCGTCCGGAGAACAGGCGCTGACCCTGCTGGCCTATACACGCACTGACGAGGGCCACGCACTTGCGGTGGGCCAGACGCAGAATGGGCCGGTCAAGATTGCCCTTCTGGTCAATGGCGGGCCTCCCATTCACATCAGGGATGGCTTGCTGGAAGCGGAAATCGATGTGGACACGACCTGTCGGAAGCATGCCCTCCAGCAGGACCCCGATGCCCCCATCAATCCCGATCCATCCTCGGGTTCATGGACTCAAAGCCTGGAATGGCCGGTCTGGGAACCTTCCCGCGGACATTCGCTGCCACCCCTTCTGGAATCCTTGATGGAGGGACGTGAAATCCGCCTCAAGGTGGAAGATGATCAGGGAGATGTCCGCACCCTGAAGTTTTCCCTGGACGGAGCCCGCCAAGCCATGCAGTGGATACTGGCCCAGGGACCGCTGACCGTGACCCACCATACCGTGGATACTCTCTCCGACAGGGCGGCCTTCGAATGCCATCAGCGGGCCCGGGGAGAAAGAAGCCGGCTGGAAACCTGCTTTGACGCCATCGTATCCTGCTGGGATCACCATGCCGGCGGCTCGGTGCTGGCCTTTCAGGGCTGTCTTCGCAACAGTCAGATGGGGCTGGACGGGAACGGATCCCCCTAAGTCGGCAGGATGCTCCCAAAGAGGGTACGCCCGGCCTCGATGGCCCCGTACGTCCGGCGGTGTCGCATCCATCGGTGATTTCCCTCACCCTGTCGGCAACCCTCTCCCCGGTGACCACGAAGACGTAATTCATACCTCGGTTCTATAGCATTATCAGTGTTCTCAGGACTGCCCTCGATGCTGATCACCTCGGCCATCAGGTGTTTCTTCACCCAGAGATTGCACCACGCCGAACACGCCCACGCACCACAGGCATACCTGACACTGAATCGAGTCATCCATGACCGTCGCCACCGCAAACATCCTCATCGTCGATGACGATCCGACCATCCGGCTCATGGTCCGGGTCGCTCTCTCACGGCAGGGTTACGAAGTTACCGAGGCAGATAACGGCAGGCACGGTGTCGAGGCCTTTGTCCGGCGTCCCCCTGATCTGATCCTGCTGGACGTGACCATGCCAGAGATGAACGGCTTCGACGTGGTGCGTGCCATCCGCGCCCAGCATGAAGGGGCCTGGATTCCCATCCTGATGCTGACCAGTGCCGAGGATGTCCGGTCGATCGACGAGGCCTTTGATGCCGGGGCCACGGACTTCATGACCAAACCCATCAACCTGACCCTGCTATCCCGGCGCGTCCGCTATGTACTCGGCGCCGCGGAGCGGGAGTCTGTGCTGAGGCAGGCCCGGGCCGAGCAGGAAAGCGCCTGCAGACTGGCCAGACTGGGATTTTGGCAACTGCACCAGCAATCCGGGGCAATGCACTGGTCAGAAGAGGCTCATGCCGTGCTGGGCTGGCGCGAACCGCTCCCTGACCATCTCGATCACTTCCTTACCATGGTGGATGCCGGACAGCGGCCAGAGGTAAAAAATCAGCTCGAACTGAGCATGAATCATCACGAAGGGCTGGAGTTGGAAGTCAGGCTGGGTGAAGGTGCCAGACAACGCATCTTGCGGATGCAGGGTAAGCCGTCGGCTGACCAGGACATCATGGTCGGTGCATTTCAGGACGTGACCGGACTGCGTGCCCTGGAAAATCAGGTGCTCTATCTGGTTGAGCATGACGAACTGACGAACCTGCCCAAGGAAAGGCTGTTCCTGCGCCTGCTGCAGGAGCAATTAGACATGGTATCGGGAGAAGACCCATGGATGGTCATGGTTCTGGACATCGATCGGCTTCACCGCATCAACGATGCCTTCGGCCATGCCGCCGGCGACAATGTGCTGCGGGTGTTCGCCCAGCGTCTGCGACAACATGCGGATCCGGGCACCCTGCTCTGCCGCCTGGAAGCCGACACCTTCGGCGTGGCAATGCCCATGTCGCTCTCCCATGAAACTTACCTCTCCTACCTGGACAAACCGCATTTCATCAGCGGAAAAGCCGTCTTTGTGGAGTTCTCCGCCGGTGCCGGCATCTACCCACGGGACGGATCCAATGCCGCGGAGCTGCTGGGGCTGGCCCGGCAGGCTCAGCGCAAGGCCCGACTGGGGAGCGGCACCAAACTGGCGTTTCATCAGCAAGGCCGGCTGGAAAACAAGGCCATGGGCATCCTGCTTGAAACCGATCTGCGCCTGGCTCAGGACAAGGATGAGTTCTTCATGGTCTTCCAACCCCAGCAGGAACTGTCCAGCAGCAGGATCGTCGGCGTCGAGGCGCTGATCCGCTGGCAGCACAGCCAGCGTGGCATCATCTCACCCGCGGAGTTCATCCCGCTGCTGGAAGAGTCCGGCAGGATACAGCATGTGGGGGACTGGATCATTGAGCAGGCCTGCCGCCAGGCGGCCATCTGGCGGCGCCAGGGAATCTATCTGAGAATGGGGATCAACCTGTCTGCTCGCCAGTTCGAACTGGAGGATCTGGCCGACCGTATTCTTGCCTGCACGGAACGGCATGGCATCCCGGCCCAATGCCTGGAACTGGAAATCACCGAAAACATCGCCATGCACAGCCCCGAGGACACCATCGTAACCCTCAAGCGTCTCAGGGACATGGGCTTCAATATTGCCATCGACGACTTCGGCACCGGTTACTCGTCATTCGGATATCTACTCAGATTCCCGCTCACCACCCTCAAGATCGACAGAAGCTTCATCGAGAACATCACCGAGTATAGGAACAGTCGGGCCATCATCCGTTCCCTGACGGCCCTGAGCCAGGGCCTTGGCCTCAAGACGATTGCCGAAGGCGTGGAAAACCAGCGCCAGCGGGACTATCTGGATGCATTGGGCATCAACGAGATACAGGGATACCTGATTTCCAGACCCGTCAGGGCCGATGAACTGCAACGCTGTCTGGCGCTGGACAGCGCCGCCGATCCAGACATGGTCATTGCATGACCTCACCATGGAAGCCACTCCCATGATCGATAACACCATCCGCTTTCACATGGAACCGACCGGGCGTCTCGATGCACTTGCCCCTTGCCTGCAAGGCATGGCACGGGAGCCAGGTGTCGAGAGCATCATGGTACTGGGCTGCGATCAGGACGACTGGCCGTATGACGAGGCCGGGAGGCTGTTCCGTGAGTGTCCGCTACCGGTATTCGGTGGTGTTTTCCCGCAGATCATCCATGAGCGAAAACCCTACTCCAACGGCACCCTGCTGGTCGGACTGCCCGTCAGGGCGCAAATCCTAGTGGTACAGGGACTTAGCGCTGACGAGGCCGATCTTGACCTCAGCCTTGCTCAAGCTCACGCCGAATGGCCCGAAGTCCTGGAAAACAATACCGTCATCGTGTTCTTGGATGGCCTCTCCAGCCGCATCAGCGCCCTCATCGAGTCACTGTTCCTGCAGTTCGGACTGGATGTGAATTTCGTCGGTGGCGGCGCCGGTTCACTGAGCTTCGAGAAGAAGCCCTGCATCATCACACCGGAAGGACTTTGCCAGGATACGGCCGTCCTGGCCCGTCTCCCCCTGGTCAGCAGCATCGGCGTCACCCATGGCTGGGAACCCATCAGCGAGCCCCTCAAGGTCACCTCGGCGGAAAGAAACATCATCCACACCCTTGACTGGAAGCCGGCTTTCGAGGTGTATCGCCATATGATTCAGGATCACGGCGGTCAGGACATCACCAAGGAGAATTTTTTCGACATCGCCAAGGCCTACCCCTTCGGCATCTCCAAACTGGACAGTGAAATGGTGGTCCGCGACCCGCTGATGGTGGTGGGCGATCAATCCCTGATGTGTGTGGGAGAAGTCCGGGAAGGCTGTTTCGTCAGACTACTCAACGGCACCCCGGACTCCCTGATCCAGGCCGCCACCCAGGCCCGGGCCATCGCCGAATCACAGTGCGCCGACGGCACCACCTCCCCGGCCCTGTTCATCGACTGTATTTCACGGGTGCTGTTTCTCGGTGACGGGATCCATCGGGAACTGGAGGGCGCCGGTGCCGGCATGCCCCTGTTCGGGGCCTTCACGCTGGGTGAGATCGCCAATACCGGAAACGATTACATGGAGTTCATGAACAAATCTTCCGTGCTCTGTCTGCTTGACATGGCACAGGGAGGGATCCCTTGAGACGACTTGAAGCGACACAGATCCTCTACGAAATCGCACTCTCGGTCGGCCAGAGCCTGGACCTGAATCAGATGCTCAGGCACAGCCTGGGCACGATGATGCGGCTGTGCAACTTCAACCTTGCCGTCGTCATGCGCCTCATTGACGAAACCTCCCAAGGGGTGACCGGAACAGTCGTGGCGGCCATCCCCCGGAATGTGGTCCACAGGACCTATTACCAGGCGTTCATGGAACGAGCCGAGGTGCCGGAACATCCGGATGCGCTCCATGGCTGGCTCATGCGTCTCCCCTTGCACCGGGAAGACGGCGAAGCACACCATTGGTACATGTTCCACCTGACCGGTTTCGGTATCCTGGTGCTGCGCAAGACCGGCACACCGATCAGCGAAGATCTTTTCAACTCCTTGCCCAAGCTGATGGAAAAGCTGTCGCAGGCCATTAGGGCCTGCATCTATGAGCAGGAACTCAAGCAACAGATGGAAGCTGCCCGCAGTGCTGAACGGGCCAAAAACCTTTTCATGGCCAACATCAGCCATGAAATCAGGACACCGATGAATGGTGTGCTCGGACTGCTGGACGTGGTGCTGGATACCCCGTTGCCGGAAGAAGTGAGGGAACAACTGAATCTTGCCAGACTGTCCGCGGAACACCTGCTGGGCATCATCAATATCGTACTGGATCTTTCCAGGATCGATGCCGGCAAGATGGTCCTGGAAGCTCGGGATCTGGACCTGAAGGAACTGCTGCTGCAAACCCTGGGAAGCCAGATGCCGTCGGCGGCGGCGAAACAACTCAAGCTCACCCATCACCTGGATTCGGATCTGCCCGACTACGTCCGCGTGGATGCCACCCGGTTGCGACAGATTTTGATCAATCTGATCGGCAACGCCATCAAGTTCACCGAACAAGGGGAAGTCAGTCTCCAGGGACAGCTGCTTGCCCGCGACGAGGCGGCTTCCGAGATACAACTGTCGATCAGGGACACCGGCATCGGCATTCCCACCCATGTGATCAGCAGAATCTTCGAAGCCTTCGAGCAAGGAGACAATACCTACAGCAGACGCTTTGAAGGCACGGGGCTGGGTCTGACCATCACCCACAAACTGGTGGAGCTACTCGGCGGCGAGATCACCGTCAACAGCGAGGCGGGCAAGGGTTCCGAATTCACGGTCAGGCTTCGGCTGCCCCACGGTACGCAACCCGCCACTGACGATACCCTGACACCTCATGTCCTGCTTGCCGATCAGCTCAGGAAAATGCGTCTGAAGGTATTGGTAGCCGAAGACAACAGCATCAACCAGCTGGTGATCAGAAAGCTGCTTGAGCGAATCCATGCGGCCTCTACCGTGGCGGAAAACGGCATTGAAACGGTGGAACTGGCTTCCCATCGGCGCTTTGACCTCATCCTCATGGACATGATGATGCCGCTCATGGACGGCATGGAGGCCACCCAGCACATTCGCCAACAGGAGGCGGAAAACCACTGGTCTCCCTGCCCCATCATTGCCCTGACGGCCCATGCCATGGCCGGTGATCGTGAACGCTTTCTCGCCAGCGGGATGCAGGGTTATGTGGCAAAACCCATTCAATACACCCTGCTCGTCCAGGAAATCCTCAAAGTGATCGGTGACCATCCTCATCCCGGCGACCAACAACGCCCATCGGGTCATCTGGACATCAGCGACATCCATACCGAAAACGAACCGACCTGGTTCCTCGAGGCCGTCAACCTGAGCCCTTCCGTATCGCATCCGTCGCCCGCGGAGCTGACGCACGTTTTAAATTGGCACAACGCACTCAAACAGATCGGTGGTGACGAGCCTCTGCTGAGGCAGGTATTGGCACTCTTCATGGAAGGCATCGATGGCCAGATGCATGGGATGTGGCAAAGCCTGGCAACATCCGATATCAACCAACTGGGTATCCAGGCACATACCCTGAAGGGGCAGTGCGGAACCCTGTGCGCCCTGCCCGCCCGGGATGCCGCCCAGCAACTGGAAAAGCTCTGCCGGGATCAGACCGAAGTCCCGCGGATCCGGCAGGCGCTTCATGCTCTGCAAGAGCAGATGGACAGGTTGCTGCCGGCACTGAGGCACAGGCAGGATGCCGGCCCTGGGAACGATCCGGTCACGCCGCTCCGCTAACCCCGGCGCGATCCCGTGCCAGATAGGTATACACCGCCGGCACCACAAACAGGGTGAACAGGGTGCCGAGGGTCATGCCGGCGGCGATCACCAGCCCCATGGCAAACCGGGAACCAGCGCCCGGACCACTGGCGATCAGGAGTGGAATCATGGCCAGCACCGTGGCCGCCGTGGTCATCAGGATGGGCCTGAGCCGGATTCCGGCCGCCTTTTCCACTGCCTCCCGGCGGGATAACCCCTGTTCCTGCAGAGTGTTGGCGAACTCCACGATCAGGATACCGTGCTTGGCGATCAGTCCGATCAGGGTCAGCAGCCCCACCTGGGTATAGATATTCAGGGTGGTCAGGCCCAGGCTGACGAACAGCAGCGCGCCGGCAATGGACATGGGCACGGTCACCAGCATGATCAGCGAATCCCTGAATGACTCGAACTGGGCCGCCAGCACCAGATAGATCACGACCAGAGCGAAGAAGAAGGTCACCACCAGCTGACGCCCCTCGGTCATGAACTGACGTGACTGCCCCGCATAATCCACGCTGTAACCCGGCGGCAGGACATCGGCAGCGATCTCCTGCAACACCTCCAGGGCCTCACCCAGGGTCACACCCGGCCGGGGAACCCCCGACAGGGTGACCGCGTTGAGCTGCTGGAAGCGCTTGAGCTGCTGGGGATGCACCGAGTCCTTCAGGGTGATCAGGGTGTCCAGGGGTACCAGCTCGCCGTCCCGGTTGCGGGTATAGAGATCCTCGATCTGATCCGGCGTCAGCCGATCCACTCGCTGCAGCTGGGGAATGACCCGGTAAGACCGGTCCTCCAGGGCAAAGCGTCCCACGAAACCGCCGGAGAACAGGGAGGAAAGATCCGCCGACAGGGTCTGCATGTCCACCCCCATCAGGGCGGCCTTTTCCCGGTCGATATGGATCTCGGTTCGGGGACGGTCGATCCTGAGATCACCGTCGATGTAGATGAAGCGACCACTGGCCATGGCTCGGCCGATCACTTCCCGGGAAACTTCCAGCAGGTTCTCCGAAGGATCGGTGGAGCGGATGACGAACTCCACCGGAGCCCCGCCTCCGGCACTGGGCAGGGACGGCGGCGCCAGCGCGAAGATGCTCAGACCCGGGATCTCTTCCAGCCGGGGCTGCAGGTCGTTATCCAGCACCGCCTGGGTGCTGCGATCACGCTCGTCCCAGGGCGCCAGCACGAAACCCGCCACCGCAGAATGGGTACCGCCGCCGAAACCGTTGATGATGAAGATGTTGGAGAGTTCCGGAATCTCGTCCAGATACCGGTTCATCACCGCCGTGTTGCGCTCCAGCTGATCCAGGGTCATGGGGGCATCCCCCTGGGCAATGGAGAAGACGAAGCCCTGGTCCTCCGGGGGCTCAAGCTCGCTGCTGCTGGTGATGAACAGGAAATAGCAGGACACCAGCACGATGAAGCCGAACACCAGCACCACATGGCGATCTTCCAGGGCACCATGGAGACGACGCTCGTAACGCCGATGCAACCCCTCGAAGCGGGCATCGAGCCAGGCCTCGAAACGTCCCTTGCCGCCCTCACCATGGGGCTTGAGCAGGCGGGAGCAGAGCATGGGGGAAAGGGTCAGGGCGATCACGCCGGATAGGATCACCGAGGCCGCCAGGGTGAAGGCGAATTCCACGAACAGGGTGCCGGTGATGCCGCCGACGAAGCCGATGGGAATGAAGACCGCCACCAGACTGGTGGACATGGCAACGATGGGCCAGGCCAGTTCCCTGGCACCCTGTAAGGCCGCCTCCATCGGCTTCATGCCCTCCTCGATATGACGATGGACATTCTCCACCATGATGATGGCGTCATCCACCACGATGCCGATGGCCAGCACCATGGCCAGCAGGGTGAGCAGGTTGATGGAAAACCCCATCAGCAGCATCAGGAACAGGGTGCCGATCAAGGACAGGGGCACCGCCAGGGCCGGAATGATCACGCTGCGCATGGAACCGAGGAAGGCATAGATCACCCCCACCACGATCACCAGCGCCAGCACGATGGTGATCAGCACCTCCTGGATGGCGCTCTCGATATAGAGGGTGGAGTCATAGACGATATCCCCCTTGAGGCCTTCGGGGAACTGGGGCTCGATCTCCCGCTCCCAGACCCGTCGAACATCGGCGATCACATCCAGGGCATTGGCATCCGGGGAGATCTCGATGCCGATGAAGGTGGCGGACTGGCCATTGAAGCTCACGGAACTGTCATAGCTCTCGGAACCCAACTCCACCTCGGCAATGTCCTGCAACCGGACGATGGCGCCCTGCTCCGATCGAACCACCAGTTGCTCGAAACCCTCGGCGCTGGACAGGTCCGTTTCCGCCGTCAGCTCCACCGAGATGAGGCGGCCCTTGGTGCTCCCCACCGCCGAGAGCACGTTATTGGCCTGCAGGGCACGGCGCACATCGGCACCGGTCACGTCAAGGGCCGCCATCCGCTCCGGATCGAGCCAGATGCGCATGGCGAAGGTCCGTGCCCCCAGGATCTCGGCCCGCTGCACCCCCGGCAGGGTGGCCAATTGAGGCTCCACCACCCGCACCAGATAGTCGGTGATCTGGTTGTCGCTGAGCACCTCGGAATAGAAGCTCATGTACATGGCGGCGATGGTCTCGCCCACCGACAACTGGATCACCGGCTCCTCCGCCTCCTGGGGCAGATCCGAACGGACCTTGTTGACCTGGGCGGCGATCTGGGTCAGGGCCTCGTTGGGGTCATAGTCCATGCGCAGATAGGCCTGCACCGTGCTGACGCCGGAGAGACTGGTGGAGACCAGGTAATCAATCCCCTCGGCGGCGGCAATCTCCCGTTCAAGGGGGGTGGTGATGAAGCCCTGGATCAGGTTGGCATCGGCACCGATGTAAGTCGTGGTGACGGTAACCACCGCATTCCGGATCTCCGGAAACTGGCGCACGTTCAGGTCGAAGCCGGCCCGGATACCCAGCAGCAGAATGAACAGGCTGACCACCGTGGCCAGCACCGGCTTGCGGATGAAAACATCAGTGAATCGCATCAAGGCTCTCCGGCCGCATCAGGCGTTGGGCGGTGTGGGTGCCAACTCTTCGCCGGGTTGCAGATCGGGATCATCATTGATCTTCACCACGGCGTTGTTGCGCAGCTTGAGCAGACCACTGGTGGCCACCTGCTCACCTGGCGCCAGCCCTTCCAGAATCACCACCAGATCCCCACGCCGGGTGCCGGTACGCACGAAACGCTGGCGCACCCGCAACTCATCCCCGTCGCCCGACTGGATCACATAGACCGAGTCGCCGTAGGGATTGAAACTCACCGCCGACTGGGGCACCACCACCACCGTCGCCTCCTCCCCCACATCCAGGGTCACGCGACCGAACATGCCGGGGCGCAACCGCTGTTCCGCATTGGGGATGATGGCCTGTACCTCGAAGGTACGGGTGGAGGCCCGCACGGCCGGCTCGATGGCGCGGATGCGACCTTCGAAGGTATCCTCAAAGGCATCCACCCTCACCCGCAACGGCTGTCCCGGCGTCACCTCGCCAAGGCGTCGCTCCGCCAGGGAGAAATTGAGATAAATCGGATTCAGGGCCTGCAGGGACACCACGGGATCGCCGGCGGAGAGAAACTGGCCCACATTCACCCGGCGGATGCCAAGCTGCCCGGAAAAGGGTGCCGTCAGGGTCTTCTGCTGGATGCGGGCCGCCTGTTCCTGCACCGCCGCCGCGGCCTGTTCGGCCTCGCTCTCCCGGCGCTGCAACTCCGCTTCAGAGATATTGTTCTGACGCACCAGCCGACGGGCCCGCTCCAGTTCCAGATCCGCCAGCCGGGCCGCCGCCTCCAGGCGGCGGAGCTGAGCCACATCGGTGCGGCTGTCCAGGCGCAGCAGCACATCCCCCGCCCGGACCCGGGCGCCGTTATCGAACAGGATCTCCTGCACGATGCCGCTCACCTCGGTGGTCAGGTCGGCCCCCTGCACGGCGGCAAAGCTGCCCACCGCCTCCAGTTGCGGTCGCCAGATCTGTTCCCTGGCCTCGGTGGCGGTGATGGTGGCCACCGGTTCGGGCATGTTGTCGAAGATGTCGGTGATCAGGGCATTGATGAAGGCCTTGTAACCGAATACGCCGCCCAGCAGCAGGGACACGGCAAGCAGCATGAGGATCATGCGCCGATTGAAGAATCTTTTTTTCATAGCGGGAGATCAGGAATCCTTGAGTGGAAGCCGTTCTCGAAGCCGAAGCGAGTGGCAATCCGTAAGCCTACCGCATTTCCTTTTCACGACAAGCGCGCCAGGTGCAAAAATTTAAATTTGACCAAAATCATGGGAATTAACCCAGGCACAGAACAAAATACGGTAACCCCACCCATGACAAGAGGACCGACCCCATGATGGAACTTGACCCCCTACTCCTATCCCGAATCCAGTTTGCCTTCGTGGTCTCGTTCCACGCCATCTTTCCTGTCTTCACCATCGGCCTGGCCTCCTACATCGCCCTGCTGGAGGGCCTGCTCTACCGCACCGGCAACCCCGCCTACGAGCAACTGTCCCGATTCTGGACCAAGGTCTTTGCCGTGGTGTTCGGCATGGGGGTGGTGTCCGGGATCGTCATGTCGTTCCAGTTCGGCACCAACTGGAGCGTATTCTCCTATGCCAGCGCCAACTTCCTCGGCCCGATCCTGGCCTATGAAGTGGTCACCGCCTTCTTCCTGGAAGCGGTGTTCCTGGGGGTGCTGCTGTTCGGTCGTGACAAGGTCCCCAGGGGTACCCACCTGTTCGCCGCCTGCATGGTGGCCCTGGGCACCTTCATATCCTCGTTCTGGATCCTCTCCACCAACAGCTGGATGCAGACCCCCGCGGGCGCCGAGTTGCGGGACGGCATCGTCCACCTGACTTCCTGGAGCGAGGCCATCTTCAATCCTTCCTTCGTCCCCCGCTTCTTCCATGTGGCCCTGGCCTCATTTCTCACCGGTGGCTTCGTGGTCGCCGGCGTGTCGGCCTGGTATCTGCTCAAGGGCAAGGCACCGGAGGCATCCAGGAAGGCCCTGCAGATGTGCCTGATCATGCTCGCCTTCGCTGCCCCGGCCCAGCTACTGGTGGGGGACGTGCACGGTCTCAACACGTTCAAGCATCAGCCCGCCAAGGTGGCGGCCATGGAAGGGGTCTGGGAAACCACCGACGGCGCCCCCCTGCTCCTGTTCGCCATTCCCAGTCAATCCCAGGAACGCAATTTCCTGGAGATCGGCATCCCCAACATGGCCAGCCTGATCCTGACCCATGAGTGGAACGGCACGGTCCCCGGCCTGAAGGAATGGGCGCCCGAAGACCGCCCCCACATGCCCATCGTGTTCTGGTCCTTCCGGGTCATGGTGGGCATCGGCCTGCTCATGATCATCATCGCCCTGTGGGGCGCCTGGCTCACCTGGCGGGATCGTCTGGTGGAATCAAAACGCTTCCTGAGGTTGACCAGCCTGATGATTCCGCTACCCTTTGTGGCCGTTCTGGCGGGATGGTTCGTCACCGAGGTAGGACGTCAGCCCTGGCTGGCCTACGGCCTGATCCGTACCGCGGAAGGGCTCACCCCCTCCCTGACCGGCGCCATGGCCCTGTTCACCCTGGTGGGCTACGTCACCGTCTACGCGGTGGTATTCATCGCCGGCATCAGCTTCCTGGTCCGCATCATCCGCCAGGGACCGGATCAGACGGACCTGTCGGATGACCATCCGGGTGCCCACGCCAAGCGGCCGTTTTCCGCCGCCGACGACAAGACCATGGCCTGACGGCCGGGAGCGCGCAGACATGGAACTGATCGACCTGACCCTGATCTGGATCGTCATCATCGGCTTTGGTGTGTTCATGTACGTGTTCATGGACGGTTTCGACCTGGGAGTGGGTATACTCTTCCCCTTTGCCGGCAGTGACGAACACCGCGATGTCATGATGAACTCCGTAGCCCCGGTATGGGATGGCAACGAAACCTGGCTGATCCTGGGCGGCGCCGGCCTGCTGGCGGCGTTTCCGCTCATCTATGCCGTGTTCCTGCCCGCCCTTTACATCGGTGTGTTCCTGATGCTGGCGGGGCTCATCTTCCGCGGCGTGGCCTTCGAGTTCCGATTCAAGGCCGAACCCCACAAGCGACGGCGCTGGGACATTGCCTTCTTCGGCGGGTCCCTGGTGGCCGCGTTTGCCCAGGGGGCCGTGGTGGGCGCCTACATCCAGGGCTTCGAGGTCGAGGGCTTCTCCTATGTGGGCGGCGCCTTCGACTGGCTCACCCCGTTCACGGTCATGACCGGGCTGGGCCTGGTGGCCGGCTACACCCTGCTGGGCGCCACCTGGTTGATCATGAAGACCGAAGGCGACCTGCAGACCCTGGCCTACCGCATCGCCGGGCGCATGGTGTTGGCGGTGCTGTTCGTCTTCCTGCTGGTGAGCCTGTGGACCGCCGTGGCCCACCCGCATATCCTCGAACGCTGGCTGGAGCACGCCGCCGTGCTGTGGATCTTCCCCACCCTGTCCCTGCTGGCCGGTGTGTGGCTCTGGCGCGGCCTGGGTCGGCGGGCCGAGGGCACGCCCTTCATCGCCACCCTGGCCCTGTTCCTGCTGGCCTACCTGGGCCTTCTGATCAGCATGTGGCCCTACGCGGTCCCGCCCCACCACACCTTCTGGGATGCGGCCTCATCGCCCGACTCGCAGCTCTTCACCCTGATCGGGCTTCTGTTCGTCATCCCCATCATCCTTGCCTACACCGCCTGGACCTACTGGGTGTTCCGCGGCAAGGTCCGGATCGGAGAGGGTTACCACTGAACGACGCAAGCACACCCCCCCACGACACCCCCGCCATCCCCAATGCCGAGGCGAAACGCTGGCTCAACGCCCGTGTCGCCCCGGCCCGGGGTCTGCTCAGCCTGGCCAGCGGTGCCGGCGTCCTGTCCGGACTGCTGGTGATCGCCCAGGCGGGCCTGCTGGCCTTCATCCTGGATCGCGCCATCACCCATGGCGACGGCCTGTCGGCACTGACGGGAGCCTTTGCCTGGCTGGCCCTGGTCATGGGGCTGCGGGCAGCCCTGAACTGGTCCCGGGAAACCCTGGGCCAGGCCGCGGCCCTGAGCATCCAGAGCCGGCTGCGGGACGAACTCTTTGCCCACATGGCCGCCCTGGGCCCGGTCCGCCTGGCAAATCGCCACAGCGGCAGCCTTTCCTCGGCCATCGTCGAGCAGGTGGAGGGCATGAACGGCTATTACGCCCGCTACCTGCCGCAGATGGCGGTGAGCCTGCTGGTACCCCTGGGGATCTTCATCGCCGCCCTCACCCAGGACTGGCTCGCCGCCCTGATCCTGCTGTTCACCGCCCCGCTGATTCCCTTCTTCATGGCCCTGTTGGGCATGGGTGCCGAACAGGTCAGTCGGCGTCAGCAGGAAACCGTGTCCCGCCTGGGCGGGCACTTTCTCGACCGGCTCCAGGGCCTGACCACGCTACGCCTGTTCAACGCTCAGGAACGGGCGGCACGGGAAGTGGCCGAGGCCGCCGACGGCTACCGGATCACCACCATGAAGGTCCTGCGGGTGGCCTTTCTCTCCTCCGCCGTGCTCGAATTCTTCAGTGCCGTCGCCATCGCCCTGGTAGCCATGTACGTGGGTTTCGCCCTGATCGGCTATCTGCAATGGGGGCCGGCCACCCAACTCACCCTGTTCTCGGGGCTGTTCATCCTGCTGATGGCACCGGATTTCTTCCAGCCCCTGCGGCAGCTGGCCCTGCACTATCATGACCGGGCGGCGGCCCTGGGCGCGGCCCAGACCCTCCTGCCCCTGTTGCGGCAACAGGCCCCACCGACATCCACCCCGCCGACGCCCACGCCGTCTCGTCCCGGCGGGGTGTCGATCCGGTTCAGGGACGTGCATGTCGGCTTCGATGAAGGTCGGCGCACCGCCCTTAGCGGGATCAACCTGGATATCCGCCCCGGTGAACGGGTGGCCCTGGCCGGACCCAGCGGCGCGGGCAAGTCCACGCTTCTGCACCTGCTGGCCGGTTTCATCGAGCCCGACCAGGGGCAGGTGAGCGTGGACGGCGCCGCCCCCGATCCCCTGCGCCAAGCTGCCTGGGTGGGACAGCGCCCCCATCTCTTCACCGGCACCCTGGCCGACAACATCCGTCTGAGCCGCCCCGACGCGGATCAGGCCACGGTGATCCGGGCCGCCACCGACGCCGGGGTGATGGCCTTTGCCGACCGGCTGCCCCGGGGACTGGAGACCGTGCTGGGAGAACGGGGCCGCGGTCTCTCCGGTGGGCAGGCCCAGCGGGTTGCCCTGGCCAGGGCCGCCCTCAAACAGGCACCCCTGTGGTTGCTGGACGAACCCACCGCCGGGCTGGACCCGGAGGCCGAAGCCCTGGTGCTCGAAGCCCTGGAACGCTCCGCCACCGCCGGCGCCACCGTGCTCATCGCCAGTCATCACCCTCGGGTACTGGCCTGGGCGGATCGAGTCATCACCATCCAGGACGGTCGCGTGGTCCATGATGCCGGCGATATCGGCGAATCTGCATGAAAGAACTGATCCCCTTCCTTCGCCTCTCCCTGCCGCGCCTGCCCTGGTTCCTGGGCGGACTGCTGCTGGCGGTCCTCACCGTAGTGGCCGCCACCGGCCTGCTGGCCCTGTCCGGCTGGTTCATCACCGCCTCGGCCCTGGCGGGTGCCGGGTTGATCATCGCCCTGGATGTCTACCGACCCGCCGGCGGCATCCGCGCCCTGGCCGTGGGACGTACCGTGGCCCGCTATGCCGAGCGCATCGTCAACCATGAAGCGGTGCTGCGCCATCTGGCAGATCTGCGCAGCTGGCTGTTCCGTGCCCTGTCGCCCCTGGATCCGGGCACCCTGGCCCGCTTTCGCGCCGCCGACCTGCTGCAGCGGCTGGTGGGCGATATCGACACCCTGGATGGTCTGTTCCTGCGGGTCATCACACCCACCCTTACCGCCGTCCTCACCCTGCTCGGGGGCGCCCTGTTCTTCGGCCTGCTGGCGCCCCTCGCGGTGTTGTGGGTGGTGGCGGTGCTGGCCCTGGCCGGCCTGATCCTGCCCGCCATCGCCGTGGCCCTGGGCGGGCGCAGCGGCGAGGCGCGCATCCAGGCCGCCGCCCGGGTGCGGGAACGGGCGGTGGAAGGCGTGCAGGGACTGGCGGAGCTGCGGGTATTCGGCGCCCTGCCCCGGCAACAGGCCGCCCTGGCCGCCGCCGAACGGGACCGGGCCGAGGCCGAGATCCGGCTGGTGCGCTGGGGCGCCCTGGGGGACACGGCCGCCATGCTGGCGGGTCTGGGGGCGGTCTGGCTGGCCCTGTGGCTGGGCGTGGGCTGGCTGTCGCAAGACTTGGTGACGGCCCCTATCGTGGTACTGCTGGTTCTGGCCACCCTGGGCCTGTCCGAGGCCGTGGCCATGCTGCCGGGGGCCTATCAGCGTCTGGGGCAGATCCGTACCGCCGCCGCCCGACTGCTGGAGGTGGCCCATACCCGTCCCAGCCTGCCGGAACCGGCCCACCCCCAACGGCCCGACGGTGAAGGCAGCCTCACCCTGGAGGGCATCCGGTTGCGCTACGGCAACGATGCCCCCTGGATTCTGGACGGGGTGGATCTGAATCTTCAACCGGGTCGGAGCGTGCTCGTTACCGGCGCCAGCGGCGCGGGCAAGACCAGTCTCACCGCCGTGGCCCTGCGTCTGGTGGCGCCCCAGGCGGGCGAGGCCCGGGTGTGCGGCATCCCGGTCCAGTCCATGGGCTATACCGACCTGTACGACACCGTGGGGGTACTCGGGCAGGAGACAGTGCTGTTTGCCGACACCGTCGCCGCCAACCTGCGCCTGGCACGACCGGAGGCCGACGACGAGGCCCTGGGCGAAGCCCTGTTCCTGGCCGGTCTGGACGACTTCATCGCCGCCCTGCCCCAGGGTCTGGACACCGCGGTGGGCGAAGGCGGTGCCCTGGTCTCCGGTGGTCAGGCCCGGCGCCTGGCCCTGGCCCGGCTGATCCTCAAGGATGCCCCCGTGGTGATCCTGGATGAGCCTTTCCGGGGCCTGGATCCGGCCACCATCGAGCGGCTCAGGCAGCGTCTGACACCCTGGCTGTCCCGACGGGCAACCCTGGTGATCGCCCACGAGCCGGCCATGGCTCCGCCCTGCACTGCCCACTACAGGCTGCAGGAGGGTCGCTTGCGGGAAATGGTGTCATCGTAGATTTTGCAGGAATCGCGTCATTCCCGCGCAGGCGGGAATCCACTCACTGACCGGAGCCTCTGGACTCCCGCTTTCGCGGGAGTGACGGACGACAGCGGGAGTGATGACGGGGAAGATGCCGAAAACGACAAAAGACAGGAGACCATGATGGGAGGTTGGGGTTGTCCCCATGAAAGCAAGGGGCTCTGCCACAAGGTGGAAAACCGCCCCTGTGAGCCGGGCATGAAGGGCTGCGTGCTGGCCGGCCGCTTCGTTTTCAGCGACGCCGACAAGAACACCCGGCGGGTACTGAGGGACAAACTCGGCCGACGACAGCAAAAACCCGCCACCTGACCCGGATCAGCGATCCCCGGCCCGGGATTGGCATCTCCCGCGGGATCGGGTGTAGGCTGAACTCAGACAGCCCATACGCCAGGAGTCAGCCATGCCGGACGATACACAGTCCCCGCCGCCCGTGAGTTTCCAGCAGAGCGTGGCCCGGATGGTGGATCGCGCCCTGGCCTTCGTCAAACTGGAACCGGGCGCCGACCGGGCCATCAAGACCTGCAGCGCCATCCTGCAGGTCACCTTTCCCCTCAAGATTCGCGGTGAGGTGCGTACCTTCACCGGCTGGCGGGCGGTACACAGCACCCACCGCCTGCCCGCCAAGGGCGGCCTGCGCTTCTCCCCCAGCATCGACCAGGACACCACCGAGGCCCTGGCGGCCCTGATGACCTACAAATGCGCCATCGTCGACATTCCCTTCGGCGGCTCCAAGGGCGGCCTGTGCATCGATCCGGAACAGTATTCCCGCGACGAGATGGAACTCATCACCCGACGCTTTGCCCGGGAACTGGCCCGCCGGGGATTTCTCAGCCCGGCCACCAACGTCCCCGCCCCGGACGTGGGCACGGGCCAGCGGGAGATGGCCTGGATCCTGGACACCTACAAGAACCTGTACCCGGAAGACATCAACTACGTGGGCTGCGTGACCGGCAAGCCGGTGGAACTGGGCGGCATGCCGGGCCGGCTGGATGCCACCGGCCGGGGCATCCACTATGCCCTGCGGGAGTTCTTCCGCCACCCGGAAGCCATGGCCGAAGCCGGACTGGAAGGCGGTCTCAAGGACAAGCGCATCATCATCCAGGGCCTGGGCAACGTGGGCTACCACGCCGCCAAGCTGCTCCAGGAAGAGGACGGCGCCCGCATCATCGCCATCATCGAACGGGACGACGCCCTGGTCCAAGAAGCGGGCCTGAACGTGGAGGAAGTCCGCCAGTACATGAACCGGACCGGCGGCGTACAGGGGTTTCCCGGGGTGGAATGGGTGGAACCGGGTGCCGCGGCGCTGGAACGGGACTGCGACATCCTGATTCCCGCCGCCCTGGAAGGGGTCATCCACGCCAACAACGCCGAGCGCATCCGTGCCCCCCTGGTCATTGAGGCGGCCAACGGCCCGATCACCTTCGAGGCGGACGAGATCCTTCGCGCAAGGGGTACGGTGATCCTGCCGGATATCTACGCCAACGCCGGCGGCGTGGTGGTGTCCTACTTCGAATGGATCCGCAACCTTTCCCACATGCGCTTCGGCCGCCTGGAACGCCGCCTGGACGAAGTGCGGGGACAGCACATCGTCTCCGCCCTGGAACTCATGAGCGGCGAGCAGTCCCCGGACTGGCTGCGAGAATCCCTGCTGCGCGGTGCCGACGAACTGGACCTGGTGCGCTCCGGACTGGATGACGCCATGCGGGTGGCCTTCCAGGAGATCGACCGCATGCGCCGGGCCCATGACCGGGTCATGGACTACCGGACGGCGGCCTATGCGGTGGCCATCAGCCGCATCAGCGGGGCCAGCCTGGACCTGGGGGCCTACTGAGAGGCAATACACCCAAGGCCAAGGTCAGCGTTTGCCGTAGCGATCCTCCAGCCAGGCAAAGGCGGCACGTACCCCCAGTGCCTCGCCGCCCTTGGGGCGGCCGGGACGGTTACGGTTGTTCCAGGCCATGATGTCGAAATGTCCCCAGACCTGCCCGTCGGGCACGAAGGCCTGCAGGAACAGGGCGGCGGTGATGGCACCGGCGTAGGGTCCGCTGCCGGTATTGGTCAGGTCCGCGATCCGGCTGTCCAGTTGGGAACGATAGGGGGCATGCAGCGGCAGGCGCCAACAGGGATCCTCCTCCGCCTCCCCATACCGGCCGATACCCTCGGCCAGGGTCTCGTCATTGGTGAAGAAGGCACCGATCTCGGTGCCCACCGCCACCCGGGCCGCCCCCGTCAGGGTGGCGAAATCCAGCAGCACCTCGGGGGATTCCTCGGCGGCGTCGGCCAGCATGTCGCAGAGCACCAGCCGGCCTTCCGCGTCCGTATTGTCGATCTCGATGGTCAGTCCCTTGCGGGAACGCAGCACGTCGCCGGGGCGAAAGGCGTCTCCGGAGATGGCATTCTCCACCGCGCCCACCATCACCCGCAGGCACACGGGCAACCCGGCCCCCATGATGAGGTCGGCCAGCCCCAGCACATGGGCGGCACCGCCCATGTCCTTCTTCATCAGGCGCATGCCGCTGGCGGGCTTGATGTCCAGGCCGCCGCTGTCGAAGCAGACCCCCTTGCCCACCAGGGTGACCCGGGGATGGGCCGGATCTCCCCAGCGCAGTTCGATCAGACGCGGCGGGTGGGTGCTGGCACGGCCCACGGCATGGATGCAGGGGTAGTTCTGCGTCAGCAGGTCCTCGCCGACGATCTCGCTGAAGACGGCCCCATGCCGATGGGCCAGTTCCCGGGCCGCCTCGGCCAGGTGCTGGGGCATCATGTCCTGGGCGGGGGTATTGATCAGATCCCGGACCCGTCCGATGGCGGTCACCATCCGCGTCACCGCATCGGCATCGGCGGCCGGCAATTGCGCCAGGCTCAGCCTCGGCCGTGGCCGCTCGGCGGTCTTGTAACGCTCGAAGCGATACGACCCCAGACCCCAGCCGATGGCCGCCCGGGTCAGCCGTTCCAGCGGCCAGTCGCACGCCAGCTGATAGGTCCCCTCTCCCAGGCGACTGGAGACATTGCCGATGGCCCAGGTGGAGGATTGGCTGTCCACGCCCACCAGCACCCGCCGCACCTTGCCGTCCTCGTCCGGCAGGGGCAGGACACTGCCGGTACGCCCCTCGAAACGGGAGGCCCGCACCCAGTTGCCGATACGTGCCGGCTGATCCGCCAGCCACGGCTCAAGGGTATCCCCTTCCACCGGGACGAGGGCAATGAGATCGGCGTCGGAACGGGTATCGAAGCAGTCGAGCATGGGTGTGTCCTGAGAAGGCGTGAGTGACCATTTTACGCGGTTTTACGGTGCGCAGAAGCCCAGCTTCGAAGTTATGTTAGAATTTGCTGTTTTACTCGCCCTCTCCTGCGGGAATGCCACAGACAGACCATGCCCAAAGCCCTCTGCATCCGTCAGCTCACCAAGACCTACAAGAACGGCCTTGAGGCCCTCAAAGGCATCGACCTGGACGTGGAGCCCGGGGACTTCTTTGCCCTGCTCGGCCCCAACGGGGCCGGCAAGTCCACCACCATCAGCATCATCGCCTCCCTGGTGAACAAGAGCGGCGGCAGCGTGTCCATCTTCGGTCATGACCTTGACCGGGATCTGTATGCCGCCAAGCGCTGCCTGGGGCTGGTGCCCCAGGAATTCAACTTCAACACCTTCGAGCCGGTACAGGAAATCCTGGTCAACCAGGCAGGCTACTACGGCATCCCCCGCAAGGAGGCCTGGAAACGGGCGGAAAAATACCTGGTGGAACTGGGTCTCTGGGAGAAGCGCAAGGACATGGCCCGCATGCTTTCCGGTGGCATGAAACGGCGTCTGATGATTGCCCGTGCCCTGGTCCACGAGCCCCGACTGCTGATCCTGGACGAACCCACCGCCGGGGTGGACATCGAGATCCGGCGCTCCATGTGGCAGTTCCTCAAGGACATCAACCAGCAGGGGTGCACCATCATCCTCACCACCCACTATCTGGAAGAGGCCGAGACCCTCTGCCGCAACATCGCCATCATCGATCACGGCCGGATCATCGAAAACACCACCATGAAGGGCCTGCTGAGTCAGCTCAACACGGAGACCTTCGTCCTGGATCTGACCCGCCCCCTGGTGCATCTGCCCGATCTGACCGGCCATCGCCTGCGCTGGGTGGATGAACTCACCCTGGAGGCGGACGTGGATCGGGACGTGAGCCTCAACCGCCTGTTCGTGGACCTGAACCGGGAAGGCATCCAGGTGCGCAGCATGCGCAACAAGACCAATCGACTGGAACAACTCTTCATGCACATGGTGGACAGGGGGCGCGCAAAATGACCAACGCCCACAGCAACTGGATCGCCTTCAAGACCATCATCATCAAGGAAGTCCTGCGCTTCTCGCGCATCTGGATCCAGACCATCCTGCCCCCGGTGATCACCATGGGGCTGTACTTCGTCATCTTCGGCGGCCTGATCGGCGCCCGGATCGGGGAGATGGACGGCATCCGTTACATGGACTTCATCATCCCGGGTCTGATCATGATGGCGGTGATCACCAACGCCTATGCCAACGTGGTGTCCTCGTTCTACAGCTCCAAGTTCCAGCGCCATCTGGAGGAGATGCTGGTCTCCCCCGTCCCCAATTACCTGATCATCCTGGGCTTCATGGGCGGCGGCATCTGCCGGGGCCTGGCGGTGGGGGTGGCGGTCACCCTGGTGTCCCTGTTCTTCAGCCCCTTCAGCATCCATAACCCGGCGGTGGCCCTGTCCGTGGTGGTCCTCACCGCGGCCCTGTTCTCCCTGGCGGGGCTGATCAACGGGGTGTTTGCCCGCAGCTTCGATGACATCTCCATCATCCCCACCTTCATTCTCACCCCCCTCACCTACCTGGGCGGGGTGTTCTATTCCATCAGCCTGCTGCCGGAGTTCTGGCAAGGCGTGTCCATGTTCAACCCGATCCTGTACATGGTGAATGCCTTCCGCTACGGCTTTCTGGGGGTCACGGATTTCAGCCTGTGGCTGTCCTACGGCATCATCATCGGCTTCATCCTGGCGCTCTACGGTATCGCCCTCTACCTGCTCAACAAGGGCATCGGGATCAGGCAGTGAAGACGCGATACCCCCTTCTGCCCAGCGTCTTGGCCTGGTAAAGGGCCTGATCCGCATGCCGCATCAGCGTGTCATAATGCTCACCATGCATGGGATAGATACTGATGCCGATGCTGCAAGTGACGGTGCATTCGACACCCTGCAAGGTGAAGGGCCGACTCAACACAGACAGCAGTTTTTCCGCAACCGCGCAGGGAAGCGCGGCATCGGGAACACTCTCCAGCAGAATCACGAACTCGTCACCGCCAAGCCGGGCCACCGTGTCCACCGCACGCACCGAGCCTTCCAGACGCCGGGCCACCTCGCGCAGCAACAGATCGCCCGCCTCGTGACCAAACCGATCATTGATGGGCTTGAATTCATCCAGATCCAGAAACAGCAGGGCGAAATGGGTACCCTGGCGCCGTGATTGCTCCAGGGCATGGAGGACGCGATCCTGCAGCAGAACCCGATTGGCCAGACCGGTCAGCGAATCATGCAGCGCCATATACCGGATACGATCCTGGGCATTTTTCCGCTGGGTAATGTTCACCGAGATCCAGATCACCGCCGGACACCCCATGACATGCTCCCCCAAAGGCATGATCCTGGCCTCGAACCACAGCCGCTCCCCTGGACCCGACCCAGGATCCAGGCCATCGACCTCGGTTGCATCCAGATCATACTCGATGAACTGCAGTTGCCCGCTGTCCAGTGCCACCCGAATCATGTTCAGGAAGGCATCCGCCTTGTCCGCGGGCAATACCTCGTGCAGGCGCCTGCCCAGCAGGGCCTGGTGGCCATGGTGGTAATAACGTGCATCCCGGCCGCCGAAGATGTCCAGATAACGCCCCTCGTGATCCAGCACGAAACAGATGTCCGGCATGGCGGTGATGATGGCCTCCAGGCGCTCGCTCAAGGCACGGTAACGCAGTTCGGAGTCCCTGACCTGCCGGGCCTGATGAGACAGCTTCCATGCCATGCTCGCGCACAGCAGACAAAACAACGTACCTGTCCAGTACCAGGTTGGCGGCCTTTGGGCGACCGCCTGCCATCCTGCATCGGGCGCCGCGGCCAGCTGCCAGCGCCCACCGCGCATCACCACATCCTGCACTACCGCGTCGTTGTCGAACAGGCCGGAATCACCCAATATGACCTCCCCTCGCGCGCCCATGCCGTCACGGCCTCGAATGGCAATGGACAGCCTTTGCCGAGACTCGCCCATGCCCACCAACCGATAGACCTCGTCCATGTCGACAACCACGCTGGCCAGACCCCAGTAGCTCCCTCGCCCAACCGCCTCCTCCAGGTTCTGGCGGACATGAATCGGCACCCGGATGATCAGCGCCTCCCCCCCCTGTACCAACTGCCACGGACCGGCCAGAACCGGCTCACCAGTCGCCATCACCCGCCGCACGGACTCCCCTTGCTCGGGATGATTGAGCAAGTCCGCGCCAAGCGCGGAACGATTCTCTTCCAGTGGATGGATGAAGCGAATCACGTTGTCCGGCACCAGGGCAATGCTGCGGATCACCCCGGGCCGCTCACTCATGATGTGCCCGGCCACGTGCGCGAACTCTTCCTGGTCCAGACCCGGATTCAGGGTGGCGTAGGTCGCCAGGGCCTGGGAGAGGAAAATGGTGGCGTTGAGTTCCCCTTCCAGACGGGCCCGCAGGGCAGCCAGTTGTCCGGTCACCTCCGCCCGAGCGCGGTCCACCAGACGCTGCTCCCAGGTCATGTCCGCCACTATGAAGAGCACCAGGGACAGGACGGCCACCAAGGCACCATGCAGCAGTGGCGACTTACCCACGGACCCGCCCATCAGCGGGCTTCCCCGGACAACTCAACTTTGCAGGTCATGGGCTCCACACCATCATTGACGGGGCGAAAAAGAAGTCTTCCGAGCATCGCAAACTGGCGGTCTGGCCGCAAGCCGCCACCGGATCGACGCACCACCCGGGGTCATCAGTGGTCGATACCGGGTAGTGGAAACTACCAGGAAGATTCAACATAATAGTGGGTTACGTTTCACTCACAGGTTGAATCCATGGCCCAGTACATCTACACCATGAATGGTGTGGGCAAGGTTGTCCCGCCCAAGAAGGAAATCCTCAAGGACATCTATCTGAACTTCTTCCCCGGCGCCAAGATCGGCGTGCTGGGGTACAACGGGGCCGGCAAATCCACCCTGCTTCGCATCATGGCCGGCGTGGACAAGGATATTGTCGGCGAGGCCCGTCCCCAGCCGGGCATCAAGATCGGCTACCTGCCCCAGGAACCCCAGCTGGACCCGGCCAAGGACGTGCGCGGCAACGTGGAGGACGGTGTCGGCGAGATCAAGGGCCTGGTGGACAGGTTCAACGCCATTGCAGAAGCATTTGCCGATCCGGACGCCGACTTCGACACATTGCTGGCGGAACAGGCGGAACTGCAGGACAAGATCGACGCCGCCGGCGCCTGGGATCTGGATCGCAAGCTGGAAGTGGCCGCCGATGCCCTGCGCCTGCCCCCCTGGGACGCCGATGTCACCAAGCTCTCCGGCGGCGAGCGCCGCCGCGTGGCCCTGTGCCGTCTGCTGCTCTCCTCCCCGGACATGCTCATCCTGGACGAACCCACCAACCACCTGGATGCCGAATCCGTGGCCTGGCTGGAGCGCTTCCTGCAGGAATTCCCCGGCACCGTGGTGGCCGTCACCCATGACCGCTACTTCCTGGACAACGTGGCGGGCTGGATCCTGGAACTGGACCGGGGCCACGGTATCCCCTGGGAAGGTAACTACTCCTCCTGGCTGGAACAGAAGGAAAAGCGCCTGGCCATCGAGGAAAAGCAGGAAAGCGCCCGCCGCAAGAACATGGAAGCGGAACTGGAATGGGTGCGCAGCAACCCCAAGGGGCGCACCTCCAAGAGCAAGGCCCGCCTCAAGCGCTTCGAGGAACTCTCCTCCCAGGAATTCCAGAAACGCAGCGAGACCCAGGAAATCTACATCCCGCCGGGCCCCCGCCTGGGTGACGTGGTGGTGGAACTGGACGGGGTCGGCAAGGCCTATGGCGACCGGATCCTGTACGAGAACCTGAGCTTCAGCCTGCCACGCGGGGGTATTGTCGGCGTCATCGGACCCAACGGCGTGGGCAAGTCCACCCTGTTCCGCATGATCGTGGGCCAGGAACAGCCCGACAGCGGCACCATCCGCATCGGCGAGACGGTCCAGGTGGCCTATGTGGATCAGAGCCGTGACGCCCTGGCGGATGAAAAGACCGTCTGGGAAGAGATCTCCAACGGCCAGGACATCATCCAGGTGGGGCAGTACCAGATGCCCTCGCGGGCCTACGTGGGCCGCTTCAACTTCAAGGGCGGGGATCAGCAAAAGCAGATGAAGCAGCTCTCCGGGGGGGAACGCAACCGGGTGCATCTGGCCAAGCTGCTCAAGAGCGGCGGCAACCTGCTGCTGCTGGACGAACCCACCAACGACCTGGACGTGGAAACCCTGCGGGCGCTGGAAGAAGGCCTGCTGGCCTTCCCCGGCAGCGCAGTGGTGATCTCCCACGACCGCTGGTTCCTGGACCGCATCGCCACCCACATCCTGGCATTCGAGGAGGACGGCAACGTGGTGTTCTTCGAGGGGAACTACCAGGAGTACGAGGAAGACCGCAAGAAGCGCCTGGGTGCCCAGGCGGACCAGCCCCACCGGGTGAAGTACCGGCGCCTGGAGGGCTGACCCGAGGGTGGACCGTAGAGGCACGGCATGCCGTGCCTCTACGGTTCACCGCCCTCCTTTCGCGCCACGAACCTGGCGGTGGCCCTGTCCATGGTGGCGCAATGCCGCCGATACCAAGGCACGAAATCCTCCACCAGCAACGGCTTCAGGTCCGCCGGCGCCATGACACCGGCATCCAGATCATCCACATAGGCCACCAGCGCCTCCAGGCGGGCATCATGCTCCTGCTTGTGGAGCTGGAACGGCGGGAATTCCACTGCCTTCATCAGCGCCTCTTCACGCCGGAAGTGAGCGCGACTGTGCTCGATGAAATCCCGCAGATCATCACGCAGCCGACCGCTCTCCGCCTTTGATGTCGGCATCTCCTCAAGACACCGGACCACCCGCGCCAGCAAAGCCAAGGCCTCGTCATGGTCCTTGTCCATAAAATTTGCCGCCACCTGGGGTATATCTGCAGACTCGGTGTGCTCGGTCATCATGCGGCACCTCTGGATCAGTCTGTTCATCTCGCCTATGACCATAGCACAGCGGAGAATAAAGCGGGTCCGCGCAGGCCATTACAACACCTCGGGAAACCCCATCGGGAAAAACCATGTCGTCGACACAGACCCTTTACGATATCTCCACCGTGATCCAGCTTTCGGTTGCCCCTGTGTTCCTGCTGGTGGGCATCGCGGGATTCATCAACGCCTTCGTCTCCAGACTGTCCCGGGTGGTGGATCGGCGGCGTTACCTGCAGGCACGCATCCGTCACGAAGACCACGAGTTCCACAAGACCGCCATCCGGGAACTGGAGCTACTGGAGGCCAGGGTGCGAATGGTGCACCTGGGCATCACCCTGGGCATCACCACCGCCCTGCTGATCTGCCTGACCATCGTCTCTGCCTTCATCGAATACTTTCTCGGCATCGATAATCCCCTGCTCATCGGCGCCCTGTTCGTACTGGCCATGTTCTCCCTCATCGGTGCCCTGCTGGCCTTTCTGAGGGAGGTCTTCCTGGCCATCCGCAGCCTCAACCTCAGCCAGATCGGCAAATCATGAGCGGAAAACGGTCACTTCACTTTCCGGCAAGGGCCGGGGACTTTCGGCCCGGACTCGCTGATCCAGGCTGCGCGGTCTGCGGTAAGATACACGATCAGGCAAGCCTTCCCCTCAAACCCGTTGACGTCGCATGCAAGACACCCATCCGCTGAATCACTTGCTGGACCAGGCCGAATCCCTGCTGAACCGCCTGGACGCCCTGCTGCCCGGGGCCGCCCCGGCACCCGACTGGAAGGCCCCCGCCTTTCGCTGGCGAGATCACCATCTGCAGGGGATTCCCAGCGTACCGCCCCTGGATCTGGATGACCTGCTGCACATCGACCGTCCCAAGTCGCTCCTGGATCGCAATACCCGCCAGTTCGTGCAGGGACTGCCCGCCAACAACGCCCTGCTCTGGGGCGCCCGGGGCACGGGCAAGTCATCCCTGATGCGCGCCCTGTTGACCCGTTACGCGGACCAGGGGCTGCGCATGGTGCAGGTGGACGCCCAGGCCCTGGTCAATCTGCCGGAGATCGTCGCCCCCCTGCGGGAGCGCCCCGAGCGGTTCATCCTGTTTGCCGATGACCTTTCCTTCGAGGCGGACGAACCTGCCTACAAGGCACTCAAGGCGGCCCTGGACGGCGCCCTGGAAGGCACGCCGGAGAATGTGCTGATCTATGCCACATCCAACCGGCGCCACCTGATGCCCGAGCGACTGACGGACAACCTGGAAGTCCGACGGGAGGGGGACGAGATCCACCCGGGAGAAGCGGTGGAGGAGAAGGTGTCCTTGTCCGAGCGGTTCGGACTCTGGGTATCGTTTCATCCCTTCAACCAGGGACAGTATCTGGCGGTGGTGGAACATTGGCTGGGACGGCTGGGCGGCGTAACCATGGATGATCACTGCCGGACCCAGGCACTGCGGTTCGCCCTGCTGCGGGGATCGCGCAGCGGCCGGGTGGCGTGGCAGTTTGCCCGTGACTGGGTGGGGGGGCTGCATGTGAAGTAAGGGGACGCCGGGGAAAGGAAATGCTGCCTGCCCCCTGTTCCTGGCCTGGACTCCCGCGAAAGCGGGAGTCCAGTGGCGGACTGAAAATACCGGACTCCCGCCTTCGCGGGAGTGAAGGATGCGGGGAGAGAGGGCCGGGGTAAGGGGGCAGGAGACCTTACATGTTTTCCAGGATCGCCCGCTTCACCGAGTCAAGGGTCGCATCCACCGTCAGAGGCGCCCGGGTGGACTGGCGGATGGCGGTATCGGGGTCCTTCAGGCCATGCCCGGTCAGGGTACAGACGATGCTGGAGCCCTCGGGGATCTTGCCCTGCTGCACGTCCCGCAGCGCCCCCGCCAGGGAGGTGGCCGAAGCCGGCTCACAGAACACGCCCTCCTTCTCCGCCAAAAGCTTCTGCGCCGCCAGGATCTCCTCGTCGCTGCACTCGTCAAACCAGCCGCCGGACTCTTCCTTGACCTTCCAGGCATAGTCCCAGGACTGGGGATGACCGATGCGGATGGCGGTGGCCACGGTTTCCGGGTTATCCACCATGTGACCCCGCATGAAGGGTGCGCTGCCCGCGGCCTGATACCCCACCATCCTGGGCCGGTTGCCCACCACCGCGCCACCGGCATACATGCAGCGCCCCTTGCAGAAGCCGCAGGATTCGGTGACATGATCGCCGGAAGCGGAAGAATACTCGCAGTAACCGATCCAGTGGGCGGTGATGTTGCCCGCATTGCCCACCGGCAGACAGTGGTAGTCCGGCGCCCGACCCAGCTCCTCCACGATCTCGAAGGCCGCCGTCTTCTGGCCCTGCAGACGATAGGGATTGACGGAATTGACGATGGTCACCGGCGCACTGTCGGCCACCTCCTTCACCAGGCGCATGCCGTCATCGAAATTGCCCTTGATCTGGATCACCACCGAGCCGTGCATCATGGCCTGGGCCAGTTTTCCCTGAGCGATCTTGCCGTCGGGGATCAGAACGAAGGCGGTGATGCCGGCCCGGGCCGCATAGGCCGCGGCCGCCGCGGAGGTATTGCCGGTGGAGGCGCAGATGATGGCCCTGGAGCCATCCTCCACTGCCTTGGTCACAGCCATGGTCATGCCCCGGTCCTTGAAGGAGCCGGTGGGATTCAGGCCCTCGTACTTGACGTAGATATCCACTTCCTTGCCGATCAGGCGGGGAATGTTATTCAGGCGGATGAGGGGCGTGTTGCCCTCCCCCAGACCGATGATGCGGGTGTCATCGTGGATCGGCAGACGGTCGCGATAACGCTCGATGATACCGGTGTAGCGGGGTCGAAAAGGCATGATGGTCTCTCGGGTACGGATGGCTTACTTCAGATTCTCAAGGCGAATGCGGATCACCGGCGTCTTCACGGTCTCCAGGGCCTCGATCTCCCGAATGGCCTGGACCATGTTGCCTTCGCGCACCTCGTGGGTGAGCAGGATCACGTCCGCTTCCGTGGTGTCGTCATCCTGCTCCTTCTGCAGGATGGCTTCAATACTGATGTCCAGGCTGGCCAGGATGCGGGTGATGTCGGCCATCACGCCGGGACGATCCAGCACCCGCAACCGCAGGTAGAAGGAGGTCTTCACGTCTTCCATGGGCAGGATGGTGGTATCCGACAAGGTATCCGCCTGGAAGGCCAGATGGGGCACGCGATTCTCCGGGTCCGTGGTCATGGCCCGCACCACGTCCACGATATCCGCCACCACGGCGGAACCGGTGGGCTCGGAACCGGCACCGGCACCGTAATAGAGGGTCGGACCCACGGCGTCGGCGGAGACCAGGACCGCATTCATGACCCCGTCCACGTTGGCGATCAGGCGTCGCTCCGGAATGAGAGTGGGATGCACCCGCAGTTCGATGCCCTGCTCGGTGCGGCGGGCAATCCCCAGGTGCTTGATGCGATAACCCAACTCATTGGCATAGGCCACATCCTCCCGGGTAATGCCGGTAATGCCCTCGGTGTACACCCTCTCGAACTGCAGCGGGATGCCGAAGGCAATGGAGGCCAGGATGGTCAGTTTGTGGGCGGCGTCAATGCCTTCCACGTCGAAGGTGGGATCGGCCTCCGCATAGCCCAGGCGCTGCGCCTCGGCCAGCACATCCTGGAAATCGCGACCCTTGTCGCGCATCTCGGTGAGGATGAAGTTGCCGGTGCCGTTGATGATTCCGGCCACCCAGTTGATGCGGTTGCCTGCCAGTCCCTCGCGAATCGCCTTGATGATGGGAATACCGCCGGCCACCGCGGCCTCGAAGGCGACAATGACGCCCTTCTCCTGGGCGCGAGCGAAAATCTCGTTACCGTGCAGGGCGATCAAGGCCTTGTTGGCAGTGACCACATGCTTGCCCTGGTCGATGGCGCATAGCACCAGCTCACGGGCCAGTGTGGTGCCGCCGATCAACTCCACCACCACCTCCACCTCGGGATCGTTGACCACCGAGAAGGCATCTTCGGTCAGGCGCATGCCGGTGACATCGCGGCAATTGTGACTGTCCAGGTTCTTGCCGGCGGCGGCCATGATCTCGATGCCCCGACCGGCTCGGCGGGTGATCTCATCACTATTGCGTTTGAGCACGTTGGCAGTACCGCTGCCCACGGTACCCAGGCCCAGCAGGCCAAGCTTGACGGGTTTCAAAAGGAACACTCCTTCGGCGCGGGAAATCGCGAGATTATAGCGGAATCGGGCAGCCCCATGGGCATGACACCGCCCCAAGACTCAGCCGTCGCTGTTTCCACCGGGACAGCGGCGCTCAAGCGCCTCCGGGTCCTGCGGCTCGGCAAATCGATCCCGAATAGCCAGAATCTCGGGGACCAGACTGAAAAACAGCTCGGTCAGTTGCGGATCGAAATGGGAGCCGCTCAACTCCCGAATGAGTTCCAGGGCGTCCTGAACCGGCCAGGCCTTCTTGTAGGTCCGCTCCGAGGTCAGGGCATCGAACACATCCGCCAGGGCGGTGATGCGTCCACTGACGGGAATCTCTTCCCCGCTCAGCCCCAGCGGATAACCGCTGCCGTCCCATTTTTCATGATGAGTCAGGGCGATTTCCCGGGCCAGATTCAGCAGATCCGACTCGTCCCCACCGAGGATGTCCCCGCCGATGGTGGTATGGGTCTGCATGATGCGCCACTCTTCCGGCGTGAGCTTGCCGGGCTTGAGCAGGATAGAGTCGGGGATGCCGATCTTGCCCACATCATGCATGGGACTGGCATGCAGCAGGCGCTCGCATTCCGACTGACTCCAGCCAAGATGTCGAGCCAGCAGTTCACTGGTGTGGCTCATGCGCAGGATATGGAAACCGGTCTCGTTGTCCCGATATTCGGCAGCCCGCCCCAGACGCTGAACCACCTGCAGCCTTGTCCTGCGAATTTCCCGGGTTCGCTCGCGGACCATCTGTTCCAGCACGTCCTTCTGGTCATGGGTCATGCGATGGGCCAGTTGCACATCCAGCATGTTGCGAACCCGGGCCAGCACTTCGGCGCGGTCAAACGGCTTGCCGATGAAATCCCTGGCTCCCACGTTCAGGGCCCGCAGCATGTACTCACGACTTGCCTGAGCGGTCAGCGCCAGGATCGGCGGCAATAGCGGATCCTGGAGCGTGACCAACTGTTCGATGACCTGAAAACCATCCATATAAGGCATCTGGATATCCAGCAGGATCAGATCCGTTCGTGCTTCCCGATAGGCGCTCATGACCTGGCGAGGATCCTGGACCAGCACCAGATTGGCGTAGCCGTCGCTGCGCAACAGCCGCTCCATCAGGATCAGATTGGCACGTTCGTCATCCACCACCATGATGCGGGCGGTGTGGCGATCCGGATGATAATCATGCTCGTGATAATGAGGACTGGACATGGGAAACTTGGCCTTGTGATTCAGAGATACCGATCATTCAGACACACCGATAGACTGCCTCCACTTGGGTGCCTTGATTGTAGTAATTCACGGATTCGCACAACTCCCGTACCAGGGCGATGCCGCGTCCCCAGGGCTTGACGGAGTCCCCTAGCGGCTCACGAGGCCTTTCGTGGTCAAATCCCTGACCGCTGTCGGTCACGTTGATCCTGATGGTGACGGGCGGTCCCGGCTCTTGGCTGATATCCACTCGTATACTGCCGACGGGGCCTGCCGCCAGACGGCTTTCGCGCTCGCTATAATAAGCCGAAAACCCCTCGGGTGTCGCCTTCATCCAGGAAGGCAGCCGGAGAACCCCATGGTCCAGGGCATTGGTGTAGAGTTCGTGGAAAATGGTCTCCAGGGTATTCAAGTGGCAGGCCACCGCCTGCCCCAGCCCCAGCATGTCCAGCATCTGCGCCATCGACGGGGGGTGAATCAGGCGCTGATCCAGCAATAGCACCGAACAGCCCCCCCCGCTCGGCGTAGCGCATTTCAATCCTAATTCGGCACCGCCGAAGATGTCGGCATCAACGAAAATCTCCACCGCGCCGATGTCATCCTTCTGGTCCGTGTCGGCGCAATGGGCATCCAAGGATTCAAGCAAGGGATTCAGCAGGCCGTGCTCACGGCGCCAGCCTGCGATCAGTGCCGGCCATCCAACCTGTCCGAAGAGATGGCCGTCGACATCCTGCGCATCCATCAACCCGTCGGTGACAAGCAACACCCGATCCCCCTTGCGCAGGACTCGCCGGCGCGGCGCATCGCCGTGAGACAGTTCGGGCAGGATGCCCAGCGGCAGGGCGTGGGATGCCATCGGGTGAACGCCGTCCGCCTGGCACAGCCAGCCGTCCGGCATGCCGCCGTTCCACCAGCGCAGTTCATCGCCAGCAACCGACAATGTTGCCATAAAGGCACACATGAAACGATCCGCGGGCAGCAACCGGTAAAGCTTGCGATTGATCTCCTCCAACACCACTTCGTCAGTCACACCCTTGCGGGTCATGGCATGAAAGGCATCGGCCACCGGCAGGGCGCCGATGGCCGCCGACAGTCCGTGACCGGTGAAATCTCCCAACAGAACACGCAAACTGCCGTCGGGCAGGTGCTGACTGAGCAACACATCGCCGTTGAAGGTGGATGCCGGACGCATCAGGATCCCCAGGTGGTCCGCGGCCACGTTGCGATCATTGACCGCATGACTGAAGATCCGCTCGGCCAGCTTCTGCTCCTGACGATCAATCTCGATCAACCCGGCCAGCATCCGGCTCTTGGCCGCGATGTGGCGATGCAGGTCACGAACCCGTTCCATGGCCACGATCCGGGACTTGAGAACATTGAAGCTGAAGGGCTTGGACAGAAAATCGTCCCCGCCGGACTCGATGCAGCGGACCAGGGACTGATCATCATGCAAGGCCGTCAGAAAAATGACAGGGACGAAATCAGACCCGCACAGGATCTTGAGTTGCCGTGTGGCTTCCATTCCCCCCATGCCGGGCATCATCACATCCATGAAGATGATATCCGGACGGGCATGTGCAAACTGCGCCAGCGCCTGTTCACCGTTCACGGCCTCGGTCACCTGGAAACCTTCGCGCCTGAGCATGGTGGCCAGCACCAGACGGTTGGTGGGTTCATCATCCACCACCAGCGCAGTGCCGCGACCGCCAGGCGCCGGAGTGAGACTGGCACTCATCGGTGGACTCCGCTACTCGAGGACGAAAAGGCGGTCGAAATTGGCGATACGCAGGATTCTTCGGACCTCCTCGGTACATCCCTGGATGGTGACCCGTCCGGTATCCGTACCCGCATGCTCGCGCAACAAAAGCAGCATCCCCAGGGCAGAGCTGTCCAGATAGTCGGCACGGGACAGGTCCACCAGAAAACGCATGGAACCCGGTGCTATGTCGCGATAGGTATCGCGAAACGGACGGTGTTCGGAAAAGTCGAAACGCCCCTCGATACTGATGATGACAACACATTTATCGCTGTCGACCTTGCGACTGATACTCATGACACACACTCCACTTGAATGATATGGCAGGTCAAACACCCCAAGCCCGACATCACGAAGAAGCCCTGAGCAAGGCGGCGGCAATCTCCTGCAATGGCAACACCTTCGCGGCGGCGCCGCGCTTCACCGCCTCTCCCGGCATGCCCCATACCACACTGGTGGCCTCGTCCTGAGCGATGGTGAACACGCCCGCGTCATGGAGTTCCTTGAGTCCCTGTGCCCCATCGGCACCCATCCCGGTCAACAGTGCGGCACAGGCATTGGTGCCGGCGACCTGAACCACGGAACGGAACAGCACATCCACGCTGGGGCGGTGACGGTTCACCGGCTCCCCCCGGCTGAGTCGGCAGACGTAACGCGCCCCATCCCTGGCCACCAGCAGATGATGATCGCCGGGCGCGATATAGACGTGACCGCTCACGAGGCGATCACCCTCCTCCGCCTCCCGCACCACCAGCGAGGTCTGCCGATTCATGCGCTCCGCCCAGGCCCGGCTGAAACCGGGCGGAATATGCTGGGCGACCACCACCGCCGGACAGTCGGTGGGCAGCCCCATGAGCACATCCTTGACCGCCTCGGTCCCGCCCGTCGATGCACCGATGGCCAGCAGCCGATCCGTGGTATGGAGCCGTACCGGCGCCGGACGGGCCGGGATCACCTGATCCACCGAATGTTTGGGCGGCGGCGCGGCCAATTGTACCTGACTACGCACCCGGGCACCCGCCGCCATGCGCACCTTGTCGATCAGTTGATCCGCGTATTCAGTCAGGGCACGGGATACATCCAGGGTCGGCTTGGTCACGAAGTCCACCGCCCCCAGTTCAAGGGCCTGCAGGGTGACATCGGCCCCCCGGGCCGTCAGGGAGGAGACCATGACCACCGGCATGGGTCGCAACCGCATCAAATTACGCAGGAAGGTCAGGCCGTCCATGCGGGGCATTTCCACGTCCAGCGTCATTACATCCGGATTCAGACCCTTGATCCGCTCCCGTGCCACATAGGGATCCTGGGCAGTACCGACCACCTCTATATCCGGCGCGGTGTTGAGGATCTCGGTCAGGACCTTTCTGATCAGCGCCGAATCATCGACGATCAATACGCGAATCTTCCGGTTCAAGTCATGCACACCCTGGGGTTTATCCAATCTTGGAATGGGCGGCGATACCGCCGTAAGGGGATGTCAGAAAAGCTCGATCTCGCCTTCTTCCATGGACTTCTGATGCACGGGCCGATGGGCGGCATCCCGCAACTGGGAGCGCAGCGCCTCCAGTCGGGTCCGTGAATCCTGCAACTGGCTCCTTGAGTGCCCCGGTTCGTCCAGGGGCAACTGACGCAGTTCGGCAACGAACCGCTCCATGAAATCGATGCGGCGAACGGCTCGCTCCAGCACCTGCGCGGTAATGTCCTCGAACTGGAGCAGACGCACCGCGTCACCCACATTCTGCTGCACCGACGACGCCCCTGCCGAAACCCGCTGCAGCCCCTCCTCCATCACCTGGTTCATCTGCCGTACCTGCACCATCATCTCGTCCACCGATCCCTTGGCATCAATCGAGGCATTCATGTCCTGGGAAGCCATGCGCCCGACGATCTCGCGAGTGTAGGCAAATACACGATTGGCCTGCTCCACCAGGGTGCGGATCTCTTCGTTGAACTTGTCCGAATCCCGAGACAGCTTACGGACTTCCTGGGCCACCACGGCAAAGCCCCGGCCGGCCTCCCCCGCCCGGGCCGCTTCGATGGCCGCATTGAGCGCCAACAGATTGGTCTGTCCGGCGATATGCTTGGCGCTATCCAGCAGAGAAAAGATCTGTTCCATCTGCGAGGAAAGATCATCCACCTGATGAGCCACTTCCACACTGTGCTTGCTCACATCGATCAACATCTTCACGTGATCATTCATGACCCGTGAGTTCTCATGCATGAAGTTATTGATATCGATCATCTCCGTGGCACCATCCCCCTGCCCGGACATACCGCCCACCAGACGCAGGATCAGGATCTGCTGCTCCTGCGAAGTCGCGGAGAGATTCTCGAAACTCTGCCGCAGATCGCCGGCCGCGTGCGACACCAGGTTGCCCGCCTGCCGCACCAACTCCCGGAGTTCATCGATTTCACTGACCATCAACTGGTCGATTTCCAGCACCAGGGCCCACAGGGCCTGATCATGGTCGAGAGACGCCTCGCCCCCGGAGCGAGACTCATCGGCAGCGCCGCCCCCCCCGCCCGTCCGGCCATGAGGATCGACAGCGGCCAGAACAGCATCACTAACACCATGCCGAGCCAGCCCGGTACCCAGGCCGGTACCAGCACCAGCAGCAGCATCACCACGCTGAGCAACGCCGCGGGCCAGTGCGGCCTCAGTCCATTCATCACATCCGTCACGCTCAAGCCCAGCATGTCTTGTTCCTCATGATCCATTCAGCGGATTCACCGGGTCAGGAAAACAGCTCCACGTCGCCGGCCACGGGGGCCTGTCGCAGCCGCTGACTGTATTTGATTTCCCGCTCCAGGAGCGTATCGTTTCGCAACGTCCTCAACTTGCGTACCAGCACCCGCCCATCCGCCGGAAAGAAATACACCTTGCGTGGAAGATTCCCCATCAGATCCTTGGCCACCACGGGAATCCCTTCGGTCTTGAGATAATTCACGGCAAAACGTGCATTGCGCTCTCCAACCACGTTCTGCGTGAAGCCGGCAATCACGTTTCCGCCACCGAACAGCTTGGCCTCCAGATTGGCGCGCCGGGCACCCTTCTTGAGTAGCTCGTTGATGAGTATCTCCATGGCGTAATCACCATAGCGCATGGCACTCCCCACCCTGGAATCTTCTTCGCGACGGTCATCGGGCAGCATGAAATGATTCATCCCGCCGATACCGCTCACCCGATCCCGGATGCAGGCGCCCACACAAGAGCCCAACACCGTCACCATGAGCAGGCCGGGCTCGGACACATAGTATTCCCCGGGCAAGACCTTGACCGCATTCATCTCGAAATGTCTGTCAAAGTAATGGGTGGTGGCCAGGACTTCTTCAAAGCTCTTGGTCATGCAGTCAGGTCTCAAGCCCGAATGACAGGCTCGTAAATGGTCTTTCCCTTGAGCCGGAACAGATCCGCGGCATGGGCCAGGCTCTCCGAGTGCCCCACGAACAGCAGTGAGCCGGGGGGCATGAGAGGATGAAAGCGGCTCATCAGCCTGTATTGTGTCGGCTTGTCAAAATAGATCAATACGTTACGGCAGAATATGGCATCAAAGGGGCCTTTCAGGGGCCAGGTGCCACCCAATAGATTCAGGGTGCGGAAGGTAACCAGCGACCTGACCTGGGGACGCACCCGGACCATCCCCTCCTGACGGCCACGGCCACGCAGGAAAAAGCGCCGCATCTCCTCCGCCGGCACCTTGCTCGCCCGTTCCATGCCGTAGATACCCTCTGAAGCATGCTCCACCACCTGGGTATCCAGATCGGTGGCGAGAATTTTCACCGGCGGGGTCCAGGAGCCGAAGGCATTGATGGCCGTCATCGCGATCGTATAGGGCTCCTCGCCGGTCGAGCAGCCGGCGGACCAGATGCGCAACGGACGCCGATGCACCGCATGGGCATTGACCAGGTGCGCGGCCAGAACCGGAAAGTGATGGGATTCCCTGAAGAAGGCGGTCAGATTGGTGGTCAGGGCATTGACAAACTGCTCCCATTCCGGGGTATCCACTTCCAGCCTATCCAGATACTGCCCGAAGGATTGCAGCCGGCAAGCCCGCAACCGCCGGGCAAGGCGACTGTAGACCATGTCGCGCTTGCCCGGGTTGAGGGAGATACCGGCGTGGGCATGGATCAGGCCGCGGACGCGCTCGAAATCCTGATCGGTAAAGTGAAATTCCCGACTCAGAACTCCTCCCACTCATCATCCGACGACTTGCTCGGCGGCGGTGCCTTTTTCACGCTGCCGGCGGCAGGTCTGGGCATCGCCTTGGTGTTCGACTGCGTCTTGGGTCTGGCGACACCCGCCGCCGGCAGGGCCTTGCGCTGGGGTGGCGTCAGTGCAACCCCGGCCCCGCTGCCCAGATCGTCTACCCGGAAGACACTGACCGCGCGGGCCAGGCCCTGGGCCTGCTCTTCCAGGGACTCGGCGGCGGCCGCCGCCTCTTCCACCAGCGAAGCGTTCTGCTGGGTCACGTCATCCATCTGGGTCACGGCGGTGTTCACCTGCTCGATCCCCGAACTCTGCTCGTCGGCGGCGGCGGAGATCTCGGAAATGAGATCGGCCACGCGCTTGACCTGAGTCACCATCTCCTCCATGGCCTCGCCGGCTTCGAGCACCAGCTTGCTGCCCTGGCTGATGGTGGCCGCATCCTCGGCGATCAACCCCTTGATCTCCTTGGCGGCAGAGGCCGAGCGCTGAGCCAGATTGCGCACCTCACCGGCCACCACGGCAAAACCTCGTCCCTGCTCACCGGCACGGGCCGCTTCCACCGCGGCGTTCAGTGCCAGAATATTGGTCTGGAAGGCGATACCATCGATGACCGTAATGATCTCGCTGATCTTTTCGGAACTTTCCGTAATGGCCTTCATGGAGGTCACGGCTTCCCTGACCTTGTCGCCGCCCTGGGTCGCGGTTTCACGAGCGGTATTGGACAACTGATTGGCCTGACGGGCGTTGTCGGCGGTCTGTTTCACCGTGGAGGTGAGCTGTTCCATGCTGGAGGCGGTTTCCTCCAGGCTGGAGGCCTGCTCCTCGGTCCGCTGGGACAGATCGGCGTTGCCCACCGAAATCTCCCGGGCCGCTGTGTTGATGGCGTCCACGGATTCCTTGATCTGGCCGATGAGTTCCTTGAGGCGATTCACCGTGCTGTTGGTATCGTTCTTGAGCTGGCCGAAAGTGCCTTCGTAGTCGCCGTTCACCTGTTGGGTCAGATCCCCGTGGGAGACCGCGTCCAGCACCCGGGCCACTTCCGCCAGTCCCGTGGCGGTCTTTTCCATCAGGGTATTGACGCCCTCGCCCAGACGCTTGAAGAAACCGCTCAGGTCTTCCGTGGGGATGCGCTTGGTGAAGTCCCCCTTCACGGCACCTTCCACCAGGGCGCTGACCTGCTCCTCCACGCGCAGCTCCTCGGTACGGTCCGTCCACTCGATCACCACGCCCACCCGCTCACCGCCGGTGTTCATGATGGGATTGGCCACCAGGCGGAAGGTGCGCCCGCCAATCTTGATCTGGGTGTCATGGGTGGAACGCATGGTGTCCATCATCTGACGCTGATGGGCCGGATTCTTGTGGAAGATATCCACGCTGGCACCCAGCACCTGATCCGGATTGAAGCTGGGCAGATCCTTGCGGATCTCGTTGGCGGCCCGGCGGAACATGCCCACCACCGCTTCGTTGACGTAGATGATCTGACCGCCGGGTTCGGACACCATCACACTGGAAGAGACACTGTCCAGGGCATAACGAATGCGCAGGTTTTCCGCCGCCACTCGCCGGGTCTCGGCAATGTCCGCCTTGAGCTTGGCCTGCATTTCCGAGAGGCCCTTGAGGGCCAGGCCGATCTCGTCCTTGCGGTCGGACTGGATCTTCTGATCGTAGTCACCCTCGCCGATGGCATGGAAATGGGTCACCAGGGCCTTGAGGGGCCGTACCATGCTGATGACGGTGAGGATGGCCAGGGCAACGGCCAGCAACAGGGCGATGGTGGCCAGCCAGACCAGCTGACGAATCTCGGACTCGGAAGCCTCGACCGCCTCGGTGGCCTAGGCGCTTGCGCGGGCCATGTTTCCGGTCACCAGTTCATCGAAGGTGGTCCCCATGGTGTTGGACAAGGGCACCATCCGATTCATGGTGGCCCGGTATTCTTCCATCAACTGGTCGTAGCGCACCGGGTCCGTGGTGTTGATCATGGCCTCAATCAAACGATCGAGCTCGACATAAATGGTTCTCCAGGCCAGATACTCTCCGCTGAGCCGGGTGAAGACCCGCTACCCTTCCTCCGTCATTCGGGGAATACTGCTGATCTCGTTCCAGTTGCGATCGATGATCTCCCAGGAGCGCGCCCGCTGGCTGGCGATGCTGCGCAGGGCCGTCTTGTCCGTATAGGCTTCATCCTGGATCAGGACTTCCACCGTCTGAGCACGGATCACCATGCGCTCGGTATTGAGATTGCTCAGAGCCCGGATGGAGGGCAATCGATTGTCGCGGATCTGCTGTGAATAATTGGCCCAGCTGCTGAAGCCCAGGTAGGCCTCGTAGGCGGCGTAGCCCAGGGCCAGGATCAGCACCCCACCGAGAAAACCGATCTTGATCCCTGCTGAAAGATTGTCGAACCAGCGCATGTGCGTATCCTCTACCGGTTTCTGAGCAAAATGACTAGACCGAGCCGGACTGGACCTGATCCACCAGCCCCATCTCGCCACTGCTCATGAGTTTTTCGATATCCACCATGATCACCATACGGTCGTCCAGCGTGGCCAGTCCGTCGATATAGGCGGTGTCCAGAATGGCACCGAATTCAGGCGCGGGACGGATCTGCTCGGACTTGAGGGCGATGACATCGGAAACACCGTCCACCACCATGCCCACCACCCGGCCGCTGATGTTGAGGATGATCACCACCGTGAACTGGTTGTACTCGGCCACCCCCAGATGGAACTTCAGGCGCATGTCGATGATCGGCACGATCACCCCGCGCATGTTGATCACGCCCTTGATGAAGTCGGGGGAATTGGCGATCTTCGTGACGGCATCGTAGCCGCGAATCTCCTGGACATTGAGAATGTCGATGCCGTACTCCTCGTCCCCCAGAGTGAAGGTCAAATATTCTCGACGGTCATCGCCGCTGATGCCCGCCCTGTCCTTCGGTGTCTCAGTCATGTGCCTGCTCCCGTGCCTCGGGGATTGCCGTTGAAAACCCGAACTTGCGATTGAGGCGCATCAGTTCGTCCACATCCAGGATCAGGGCAACCCTTCCATCGCCCATGATGGTGGCCCCGGACACCCCTTCCACCTTGCGATAATTGGTTTCCAGACTCTTGATCACGACCTGATGCTGGGCCATCAGCTCATCCACCAGCAGCGCTGCCCGACCCTCGTTGGTATCCACGATCACCACGATGCCCTCTTCCAGGGCGGTCCTGCGCCTGCCACGGGAAAAGAGTCGGTCCAGCTCCACCAGGGGCAGGTAATCCCCGCCCACCTGGAAAACGCGGCCCTTGCCCGATATGGTCTTCGCCTGCTCGCGCCGGGGCTGGACCGACTCGCGGATGGCGGTCAGCGGCAGGATGAAGATCTCGTCTCCCATTCGCACCGACATGCCGTCCAGAATCGCCAGGGTCAGGGGCAGCCGGATCACGATGCGAGTGCCCTTGCCCGGTTCGGAGTCGATCTCCACCCGACCATTCATCTGCTCGATGTTCCGACGCACCACATCCATGCCCACGCCGCGGCCGGAGATGTCGGTCACCTGCTCCGCGGTGGAGAAGCCCGGGGCAAAGATGAGCTGCCAGACCTCCTTCGGGGACGGGTTATCGGGCAGGGGAACGCCCTTCTCCGCGGCCTTGGACAGCAACTTGTCCCGACTGAGTCCAGCACCGTCGTCGCTCACCTCCACCACGATGTTGCCGCCCTGATGGCTGGCACGAAGCACGATCTGGCCGGTTTCTGACTTGCCGGCGGCCAGGCGCTGGGCCGGGGGTTCGATGCGTGGTCAATGCTGTTGCGCACCAGGTGATTCAATGGATCAGCCAGTCGCTCGATCAGACCCTTGTCCAGCTCGGTATCCTCTCCCACCAGCTTGAGGTTGACCTTCTTTTGCAGGGAAGCGGCCGTATCGCGCACCACCCGGGGAAACCGATTGAAGACGAAACTGATGGGCATCATGCGGATGGACATGACGGCCTGCTGAAGATCCCGCGAATTGCGCTCAAGATTGGACAGGCCGTTGAAGATGGACTGATGGCTGACCGGGTCCAGGCCCGACACCGACTCCGCCAGCATGGCATGGGAGATCACCAGCTCTCCCACCAGATTGATGAGCTGGTCCACTTTTTCCACGCTGACCCGGATGGAGGCATCACCGGCGGGCATCCGCCGCGCTGGAGGCTGACGTCCCTCTTCCGGGGGGGAACCGGTGCCGCCGGGAGGCGGTGTTGAGGGTGCCCGGTTGTCCGCGACGGGGGCCTGCCCCGGTGTTCCGGGCGCATCATCGAAGAAGCCAAAGCCCTGGGCGGCCTCCCCCTGCTCCCGTGCCGCCAGTTCCGCAACCTGGACCATCCCCGGACTACCGCCGAACAGACCATATCCGGGATGCTCCTGATCCAGCGCCTGCACCGCTCCCGGCGCATCTTCGAACAGGCCAAATCCCGGCTCCTCATCCGCGACCGACGCCGCGTCGGCGGAAATGTCGGGCAATGGTTCAAAAAAACCGTAACCGGGATCTTCATCCGCCGCCGGGGAATGATCCAGGACTTCCACCTGTACGCCGGCGGCATCACACACAAAGTCCAGCAATTCCACGATCTGGTCATGGGAGACCGGGGCGGTCAGTTGCCAGCACAGGGTATCCGCATCCGCCGTCCGGGATTCGAGATTCCCCAGCTCGCCCAGGGCCGACACCAGTCCATCCAGCGACGTATCCGGCGTGAGTCCCGCCTGCGCCCGATGAATCCGGATCAGCCAGACCCGGCAGTCCTGTTCAGCCCCGCCCACAGTGATATCGCCCTCCTCTTGCGGCGACACGTCCCGGATGCCCGCCGGCAAGGGCGGGGCTGCGTCCGCCGCGGGTGCTGCCTGATCCGGGCCGACCACGGAGAGTCTTTCCAGTCTGCCACAGACCTCGGCGATGCGGGGATCTTCATAAATCCCCCCTTCCTGATGGGCCACCAGCTGGGCCTTGAGCACGTCACCGGCATCCAGAAAGGCATCCACCATGGCGGTGGTCGGCTGCAGCTCCTGCTTGCGCAGGCGGTCCAGCAGCGTCTCCAGCACATGGGTCACCTGAGCCATATCGGTAAAACCAAAAGTACCGGCCCCGCCCTTGATGGAGTGGGCGGCACGAAAGATGGCGTTGAGCATCTCCTTGTCGACCGACGTCACGTCCAGCTCCAGGAGCAGGCTTTCCATTTCGCTCAGGTGCTCGGCGGCCTCGTCGAAAAACACCTGATAAAACTAGCTCATGTCGATGGTCATGCCGCTTGTCCCCGCACGGGTTGTGGAGCCTCCTGATTCAGCCGATGACCTTGCGAACGACCTCCAGCAACTTCTGGGGATCAAACGGCTTGACCAGCCACCCCGTCGCGCCGGCGGCACGTCCCTGGGCCTTCATGGCGTCCCCTGACTCGGTGGTCAGCATGAGGATGGGAGTCGTCTTGTACTGAGGCAGTCCTCGCAGAGCCTTGATCAGGCTGATGCCATCCATGCGCGGCATGTTCTGATCGGTGAAGACCAGATCGAACCGACCCGCACGGGCCTTGTCGAGTCCGTCCTGACCATCCACGGCTTCGGTGACGGCATAACCCGCCCCCTTGAGCGTGAAGGTCACCATCTGACGAATCGAGGCGGAATCATCCACCGTGAGGATCGTTTTGGGCATTGGCATACTTCTCCTTATCTCTTACCCGTCATCATCGGCCCGGATTGAACATTCTTGAGCCTTGAAGGCCCCATTCCGGATACATCCTAAATTCAATCTAAAAAGACCGGTAGTCGGAATGTGACGAACTGCGCAAAAAAGGGGCGACCCGAAGGTCACCCCTTTCACAAATCCCGGCCGGCGGGGCCGTATTTTCAGTTGCTGCGCTCGGCCTCGGCCCTGGCATCGGCCCGGAACATGGCCTTGATCCCACGCAAGGCCTGGCGAGTCCGGTGCTCGTTTTCGATCAGGCCGAAGCGAACATGGGTATCGCCGTAGGTGCCGAAACCGATCCCCGGGGAGACCGCCACCTTGGCATCCCGCAACAGCTTCTTGCAGAACTCCAGAGATCCCATGTGCCGATACTGTTCGGGGATGGGCGCCCACACGAACATGGTGGCCTTGGGCTTTTCCACCGGCCAGCCCAGGGCATTGAGGCCGTCGCAGAGCACATCCCGGCGCACCCGATAGAGCTGCCGGATTTCCTCGACGCACTCCTGGGGACCTTCCAGGGCGGTGATGGCCGCCACCTGGATCGGGGTGAAGGTACCGTAGTCCAGGTAGGACTTGATCCGCCCCAGGGCGGACACCAGGGTGGGATTGCCGCACATGAAACCCACCCGCCAGCCGGGCATGTTATAGGTCTTGGAGAGGGTGTAAAACTCCACCGCCAGATCCTTGGCGCCGGGCACCTGCAGGATGGAAGGCGCCTTGTAGCCGTCGAACACGATCTCGGCATAGGCCAGGTCGTGGACCACCCAGATCTTGTGTTCCCGGGCAATGGCCACCACCTTCTCGAAGAACTCCAGTTCCACGCACTGGGTGGTGGGGTTGGCGGGAAAATTCAGGATCAGCATCTTGGGACGCGGCCAGGAATCCTGGATGGCCCGCTCCAGTTCCGCAAAGAAGTCCACATCCGGGGTCAACGGAACATGGCGGATATCGGCGCCGGCAATGACACAGCCGTAGGGGTGAATGGGATAGGCCGGATTGGGCACCAGCACCGCGTCACCCGGTCCCAGAGTCGCCAGCGCCAGATGGGCCAGGCCTTCCTTGGAACCGATGGTGACAATGGACTCGGTTTCCGGATCCAGATCCACATCGTAGGTGTCCTTGTACCAGCGGCAGATGGCCCGACGCAGGCGGGGGATGCCCTTGGACATGGAATAGCGGTGGGTGTCGCCGCGCCGGGATGCCTCGACCAGCTTTTCAACGATGTGATCCGGGGTGGGCTGATCCGGATTCCCCATGCCGAAATCAATCACATCCTCGCCTCTGGCACGGGCCTTGGCCTTCAGGTCGTTGACGATGCTGAAGACATAGGGGGGAAGGCGCTTGATTCTCGGAAACTCTTCGATCACAGGGGTAATCCGCGTTGCAGAAGGGAATGAAAGAGAAGACTGCAGATGAACCGGAAACGATACTGGGCACCCGAAAGGCTGTCAATCAGGGGCGGGCCGCACTTGCCTTGACGGCATCGCGGCGTTAGCTTCGACCGCATGAAGATGACACGCGAATACGGTGACGGCCGGCACGTGATCACGGCCCACGACGCCACCTGGGTGCAGGTCAACCAGACCCGCTACGAAGACAGCCTGGTGGTCCTGCCCCATGCCCTCATCCTGGACTGGGGGATCGAACAGCCGGATACACTGACGGCGGCCGCCCTGGAACCCATTCTGACACACACGCCGGAGATCATCCTGCTGGGAACCGGTCCGCTGCTGAAGTTCCCGCCCCGGGATATCCTGCGTCTGTTCCGGGATCGCGGCATCGGCCTGGAAGTCATGGACACCCCGGCCGCCTGCCGTACCTACAACGTCATCATGAACGAAGGGCGGCGGGTGGCCGCCGCCCTGATGCTGCCGGGGCATGGATGACGCCCGCCGCAGGGCGCTTCAGTTCTGCAGCAGCGTCTCTTCGGAAAACCCCCGGCTTTCCAGGATCTTGCGCAGACGCTTCAAGGCATCCATCTGGATCTGCCGGACCCGTTCCCGGGTGACGCCCAGTTCAAGCCCCACCTGCTCCAGGGTGCTGCGCTCGAAGCCATGCAACCCGAAGCGGCGCACGATCACTTCCCGCTGTTTTTCATCCAGTTCCATCAGCCACTCGTCCACATAGTGGACTACGTCCTCGTCCTGGATCAGTTCCGAGGGCTCCGGGGTCTGCTCGTCGGGAATCACATCCAGCAGGGGACGGTCGCTCTCCTTGCCGATGGGCAGGTCCACTGACGTCACCCGCTCCGACAGTGCCAGCATCTTCTTCACATCCTGCACCGGTTTGTCCAGGTGTCTGGCCACTTCTTCCGCCGTCGGCTCGTGGTCCAGTTCCTGAGCCAGTTGGCGAGAGGCCCGCAGGTAGACGTTCAGTTCCTTGATGACGTGGATGGGCAAGCGAATGGTGCGTGTCTGATTCATGATCGCACGCTCGATGGTCTGACGGATCCACCAGGTGGCGTAGGTGGAAAAGCGGAACCCCCGTTCCGGATCAAACTTTTCCACGGCGCGGATCAGACCCAGGTTGCCCTCTTCGATAAGATCCAGCAGGGCCAGGCCGCAATTCATGTAACGGCGGGCAATCTTGACCACCAGACGCAGATTGCATTCGATCATCTTGCGCCGACCGTACTCGTCCCCCTGCTGAGCGAGGCGGGAGTAATGGACTTCTTCCTCCGGTGTCAGAAGGGGCGAGAACTCGATCTCGCTCAGATAGATCCGGGTGGCATCCATGTCACCCTTGGGAACTGCGCCAGCGGCGAAGACCACGGGTTCCCCGTCGTCCTCCGACTCATCGACCGACTCTGTCTCATCCGGCAGGGATGCCGACGACTCCTGCCCCTCCGGATCCAGCGGACCATCCCTGACATCCTCCTCCAGTTTCTCCTCCACATCCTCGTACACGGGGTTCTCGTCTCGCCTTTTGGGCATGTGACCTCCTGTGCGGGGCTGCCACGCCCCTTGATTATCGGCCCGGCATATGGCGCAGAGGATCTACCGGCTTGCCGTCCTCGCGAATTTCGAAATGCAGCATGGGACGATCCGTACCGGTATCTCCCAGCAAGGCAATCTGCTGCCCCGCAGATACCATGGCGCCTTCATTTACAAGGATTTTTTCATTATGGCCGTAAGCACTTAAGTAACTGTCGTTATGCTTGATGATGATAAGCTTTCCATATCCGACAAGTCCACTGCCGCTGTAGACCACCCGACCCGGGGCCGCGGCACGCACCGGCTGGCCCCGCTGACCGGCGATGGCAATCCCTTTCTTCCCGGTTCCCTGGGCATCGAATCGACGAATGACCTGCCCTTCGGTGGGCCACTGCCACACCAGGGGACCGGTGGCCGCCGGGGCGGAGGTGGGAGTGGCCGGCTCACGCACCGGCTGGGCCACGGGGGCCGGCCGGGGTGGCGTGGAACTGGCCGGTGAAGACGGCCGCGGCGTCGGGGCCGGAGAGGATGAAGTCGGGGGCGGAACCGATGCGGTGGGAGCGGGACGCGTGGCGGGAGGCGCGGAAGCGGAAGCCGGCGCCGGCGTGGCCGCCCGCGGCGGCGGCTCGGTCCGGGTTTCCCGGGGCGTCGCGGCCGTGGTCCTCGGCGCCGGCGTGGCGGCCGGTGTCGGTGCCGATGCCGTCCTGGATTGCCCCGGCGGTGGATTCATCCGCAGGCGCTGACCGGGATAGATGGTGTAAGGCTCCCTGATCCCGTTCCAGCGGGCCAGTTCCTGCCATTCCAGGCCATAGCGCCAGGCGATGGAATAGAGGGTTTCATGCTGGCGCACGGTATAGGTGCCGGAACGGAACGCCGGCTCTTCGGGCTTGATGACGGCACAGCCCGATACCAGCAGTAACAGCAGCAGAATGAGTGCCAGTCCCTTCACCGTGTCTTGTTCATCCCAGCCATTGATAGAGGGCAACCGCCAGCAGCAGGCAGACCACCGTCAGCCATCCCAGCCATTCGATATAGGGCCGCAATTTTGGTTCCACCCGGGGTCCCAGCCAGCTGATCAGCAAGGCCACGGCAAAGAACCGCGCCCCCCGCCCCAGGAACGAGGCAATGATGAAGGGCAGCAGGGCCATGGACAGGGCACCGGCAGTGATGGTGAACAGCTTATAGGGAATGGGCGAGAACCCGGCCACCAGCACCACCCACACCCCCCAGACGGTAAACCATTCCTGGGCCAGCGACAGCTCTTCCCCATACCCGGCATTGACGATCACCGGCTCGAGCATGCCGAAGGCCAGATAGCCGAGCATATAGCCCAGCACCCCGCCCAATACCGAGAACAGGGTGGTGATGAAGGCCAGATACAGGCCCTGATGGGGTCTGGCCGCCGCCATCGGGGCCAGCATCACATCCGGCGGCACCGGAAAGAAGGACGACTCGGCAAAGGACAAGGCCGCCAGATAGCGTGGGGCATGGCGGTGGCGGGACCAGCCCATGACCCGATCATAGAGTGGACCGAACAGCCTCATGGCACCTCTCCCGGCAGCAGGGGCACGAAACTCACCGGCCCCAGTTCATCCTTCACGAACGCCTTGCTGGTACGGGTGATGCGCACCAGAGACTGGGTCTCGTTCTCTCCCCCCACCGGGGCCAGCAGTCTCCCGCCCACCTTGAGCTGCAACAACAGGGCCTCGGGCAATTGCCGGGGCGCCGCGGTGAGCAGGATGCCGTCATAGGGCGCATGCTCCGGCCAGCCCTGGGTGCCGTCGGTGTGGCGCAGGCTGACATTGTGCAGACGCATGCTGCTGAGCACCTCCCGGGCACGACGCTGCAGGGGCCGGACCCGTTCCAGGCTGACCACGCGCCCCACCAGCTGGGCCAGGACCGCCGCCTGATACCCGGACCCGGTACCCACCTCCAGCACCAGCTCCGGCACCCCCTCTTCCAGCAGGGCCTCGGTCATCCGGGCCACGATATAGGGCTGGGAAATGGTCTGGCCGAAACCAATGGGCAGGGCCGTGTTCTCATAGGCACGATGGGCCAGTGCTTCATCCACGAACAGGTGTCGCGGGGTGGAGCGCATCACTTCCAGTACCCGTGGGTCGCGGATGCCCAGTTCCAGCAGCCGGCGGGCCAGCCGATCCCGGGCGCGCTGGGAGGTCATGCCGATTCCCGCAAGATCGTGGTTCAAGCCCGCTCTCCCGTCAGCCAGCGACTCACCACATCCATGGCATCGTAACGGGTCAGGTCCACCTGGATCGGCGTGACGGAGACATATCCGGAACGGATGGCATGAAAATCCGTGCCAGGTCCGGCATCCTGTTCCGGCCCTGCGGGGCCGACCCAATAAATGGGACGTCCCCTGGGATCGGCGGAACGGGTCACCGGCTCCGCCTTGTGACGGTGGCCCAGGCGGGTGGCCTGAAAACCGCGGATCTCATCCCAGGGCAGGTTCGGAACATTCACATTGAGGATGGTGTCGGACAGCAACGGCATGTTGCGCAACCGTTCCAGCAGCTCCAGCACGGCCCGGGCGGCGGAATCGAAGTGCTGACAGGGATACCCGGCCAGGGAGACGGCGATGGCCGGCAAGCCGAGAAAACGACCTTCCATGGCGGCGGCCACGGTGCCTGAATAGAGCACGTCATCCCCCAGGTTGGCGCCCGCGTTGATGCCCGAGATCACCATGTCCGGCTCTTCCGCCAACAGGCCGGTGATGGCCAGATGGACACAGTCCGTCGGCGTGCCGTCCACCCGCACGTCGCCGTTGTCGAGGATTTCAGGCCGCAACGGACGAGACAGGGTGAGGGAGTTACTGGCACCACTGCGATCACGGTCCGGTGCCACCACATGGACATCGGCACAGGTTCTGAGGGCCTTGGCCAGCAGTTGCAGGCCCGGCGCGTGGACACCATCATCGTTACTGAGCAGTATGCGCATATCGAGTCACTTTGAAGTCAAGCGGTTAATATACTGGAAAGCCTGTCCCCGGCGCATGTCCGGCGCATCTTTCCGACCGACAAACCCAGGCAGCCGACACCCGTCCTGACTCAAGCCACCGGCAACGGATTCCTGACATGCCGCCTTCCGATTCGAAGGATGATGACTTTGACCTCTTCCGCCAGGCCGTCGGCCCGGTGGCGCCCGTGCACACCGACCGGGCCATGCTGCAGCCACGGCGGCCGCCGCCTCGCCCCCGTCAGACCGAGGCCGAACATCGCCGTGCCCTGGAGGACATGATCGATGATCCCTTTCAGGTCACCGACATCCAGCCCGGCGACGAACTCATCTACATGCGCGAAGGTCTGCAGCGCCAGGTATTCAAGAAGCTGCGGCGGGGCCATTACCGGATCGGGGCGGAACTGGACCTGCACGGCATGACGGCCCGCGAAGCCCATGAAGAGATGGTGCTGTTCCTGTCCGCCGCCAGGGAGCGACGCCTGCGCTGTGTCCGCATCATCCACGGCAAGGGCCTGCGCTCCAGCAACCGGGGTCCGGTACTCAAGAGCCGGGTGGCCCACTGGCTGCAACAGCGCGCGGAGGTTCTGGCCTTCTGCTCCGCCCGACCCGCGGACGGTGGTACCGGTGCCGTACTGGTGCTGCTCCGAGTCAGCGAGTGAGGATCGCTAAAAGCCCCGGAAAAGGCATCTTTACGATAGCCAGGGAAGTTCCATACCATGCTAGTATGAAAAGCATGAGAAAGACCCATGGTTAGGCCATATCCGCCGTGTTGCCCGGGGGGAATGACATGAAACGATATCCATTGACCACACTGGCGGTCCTGCTGCTCGGTATCGGCAGCATGGGTCTGTCGGCCCAGGAGTCCATCCCGGATACCCAGTCCCGGGTCGATGCCGGCCGCGCCGCCGTGCAGCATTTCGGCGGCAGTCTGCAAGGGGAACTCAAACAGGCACTCGAGAGCGGCGGCCCCCTGCACGCGATTGAGGTCTGCAGCCAGCGGGCCGGAGAGATATCCCGGGATGTATCCACCGACCGGCGGCTGGAGATCGGCCGTACCAGTCTCAGGATCCGCAATCCCGAGAATGCCCCGGACGCCTGGGAGCGGCTGGTCCTGGAATCCTTCGAGGCCAGACTGGCGGCCGGGGAATCCCCTCAGACCATGGAATTCTACGAAATCTATCAGCGCGGGGAAGTGCGTGAGTTCCGGTACATGCGTGCCATCCCCGTCGGCGAGGCCTGCCTGACCTGCCACGGTCAGGAGATCCGCTATGACGTGGAACATGCCCTGCTGCGCATGTATCCCGACGACCAGGCCCGCGGCTATGAAGAAGGCCAGATAAGGGGAGCGTTCACCGTTGTCCAACCCATGTGATCCGATGCCGGGCAATGAAGACCCGGCGATGCCCCATCGGCGGCGCAAGCATGCCCTGCCGGGTCGTCCCGTGGCGCCCCGAATGGACAACGACTGCCGTCGCTGCCCGGTCAGGGATGTCAGCCTGTTCGGCGACCTGCCGGACGAGGTGGTGTTCAGTCTCAACAACCCGGCGGAACACCTGGACCTGCCCGCGGGCCATGTCCTCTACCGGGAAGGTGCCGCGGCCAACGCGGCCTTCACCCTCAAGGACGGGGTGATCAAGCTCACCCGCACCGCCGTGAACGGTCGCGACCAGATCCTGCGCCTGCTGACCCGGGGAGACGTGATGGGGGCTGAAGCCCTGATGGGCCTTGCCTACAACCACACGGCCACCACCCTGACCCCGGTCCAGGTCTGCCGCCTGCCGCTGCCGGTGCTCAAGCAGCTGCAGGCGGAACATCCCACCCTGAACCATGCCCTGCTGGCCCGCTGGGCAGTGGCCCTTCAGCAGGTGGAAAACCTGGCCCTGGAACTGGGCACCAAAAAGGCCAGCGAACGACTCGCCACCTTCCTGCTTTACTGGCGGGCCAAGAACGGCCACTACCCCAGCATGCCCCTGCCGCTGTCCCGCACCGAGACCGGTGAACTGCTGGGCCTCACGGTGGAGACCGTCAGCCGGTTCTTCGCCGACTGGAAACGACGGGGTTATCTGTCCGAAAAGGCGGGCATCATCCATCTCCACAACCTGGAAGCCCTGGAGACCCTGAGCGGCTCGGAATCCCTCTCCCGGATCTGACATGGCACGCGAACGTCTGATTGATCCCGCCCTGCTCACCCTGGCGGTGGACGCCTGCAATGACGGCGTGACCATTGCCGAGCGGGAGGGCGAGGACACCATCCTGATCTACGTGAACGAAGGCTTTGAACGGCTGACCGGTTATCGCGCCGATGAGATTCTGTACCAGGACTGTCGTTTCCTGCAGAACGATGATCGGGATCAGACCGCCCTGGCGCAAATCCGCGACGCCATGGAACGGGGCATCCCCTGCCGGGTGCGGTTGCGCAACTACCGCAAGGACGGCAGCCTGTTCTGGAACGAACTGAGCATCACCCCGGTATTCAATGACGAGGACCGGCTGACCTACTACATCGGCATCCAGAAGGACATCACCGACCAGGTGGAGGCCGAGCAGGCCCTGGAAACCGCCCGCCGGGAACTGAGCCGACTCGGTGCCCTGCCCCGGACCCACAACCACCCCGATGAAACCCCCGAATGAAACTGCTGGCCATTGAAACCGCCACCGAGGCCTGTTCCGCCGCCCTGCTCCTGGACCGGGATGTCTGGGTCCGTTTCGAGGTGGAACCCCGCGCTCATGCCCGCCTGATCCTGCCCATGATGGAAGGGCTGCTGGCGGAGGCGGGCCTGTCCCTGGGGCAGCTGGATGCCCTGGCCTTCGGCCGGGGGCCGGGGGCCTTTACCGGGGTCAGGATCGCCGTCGGGGTGATCCAGGGTGCCGCCTTTGCCGCCGATCTGCCGGTAGTGCCCATCTCCACCCTGGCGGCACTGGCCCAGCAGGGTCTGGATGAAGGGGCGGACCAGGTACTGGCCGCCCTGGATGCGCGCATGGGAGAAGTCTACTGGGGCGCCTTCCGGGGAGACGAGGACGGCCTGGCCGTCGCAGCAGGCGAGGAACGGGTCTGCCCCCCCGAGGATGCCCCCCTGCCGGAATGGCGGGGCTGGCTTGGGGTGGGCCATGGCTGGTCAGCCCACGAGACGGTGCTGACCAGCCGCTTCGGGGACTGCCTGAGCGGAAGGCCGATGCCGGACGCCCTGCCCAGTGCCGCCGAGGTGGCCCGGCTTGCCGCCCGGGATTTCACCCGGGGCCGGGCGGTCCCGGCGGAATCGGCCCTGCCGGTGTACCTGCGCAACCGGGTGGCGGAAAAACCCCGGCATCAGGCCCTCTGACGGCCTGGCATCCGTTACGGATTTCCCCTCACCCCTCTCCACCGTCGGCCCCGGTGTCGGCGAAGACCTCGACCAGGGTGGTGGCAAAGGCGCCGGCGGGCAGCGTGAAACCCAGTCGCAGGGTCTGTTCCTCCTCCCACTCCCAGGTCAGCGCCTGTGGGCGGATACGCAGGGCACGCCGTTCCTGGGTCAGACCCGCCGCCTCCAGCCCTCGGGCCAGAACCGGCACGGTCGCCACGACATCAGACTCCAGCGCCGCCACCGCCCCCGTCGTCGCCGGATCGCCCCGACCCCACAAGGGACCGGTCACATGCAGGGCCTGGGCCGCCAGCCGCTCGGGTACCGTGGGATCGTCTTCTTGGTAAATAAAGAAGCTGCCCCGTCCATCCAACTGCAGGGCATCACCGGGCAGGGCATGATCCCAGGTCCCATCCTCAAGTCGGGCCGCCAGGACGCGGTTGAAGATCTCCGAACGGGCCGCGGACAGGTAGATCCCCCGCAGCTTCTGGTCGCGTACCTGCAGGGTGCCCTGGAACAGGGCCTCGGCCCTGGCGATATTGCCGCCGTCACGACCAAAGCGTTGGGCACCGAAAAAGTTGGGCACCCCTCGCTGCTGCATCATCGCCAGCCTGGCCTGTGCCGCGTCCCGATCCCCCTCGCAGTGGCGTAGCACCAGCAGGAACCGGTTGCCCTGCAGGTGGCCGGTCTGGAGCTTGCGACGATGTCTTCGTGCCTCCAGGATCTCCACCTCCGGCGGCAGGTGTTCGGACCAGATCGGCGCCTCCCGACCCGGCAGGTGGACGCTGAACCACTGGGTGGTCACCGCATGGCGGTCCTTGCGGCCCGCATACCCGACAGCACGGCGCGGCACACCGGCGATGCGTCCCAGCAGGGCGGCGACGGTATCGGTATTCATGCCCCGCTTGCGGATGCTGAGCCAGACATGCTCACCCTCCCCCTCGGGCAGGGTCGCGGGGATCTCCTCCACCAGGAAGTCTTCGGGCCGATGGCGCAGGATGGCCGTCAGGGGACGGGCAAGGGGGGTGTGAAAGGAGGTCATCAGGGACTCGATCGGGTTGAAGGTTCAGGCTTGCGGGCAGGACGGCTCGCCCAGACCCTGCAAGAAGGTACGGGCCTGGTCAAGATCCCGGACCCGGCCCACCGGTGGCAGACTTTTCATGAAGATACGGCCATAGGACTTGGTCTGCAGACGGGGATCACACAGCACCAGCAGCCCCTTGTCATCCGGGTCACGGATCAGGCGGCCCACCCCCTGCTTGAGGGCGATCACCGCTTGGGGAATCTGCAACGACGTGAAGGGGCTGCCGCCCTCGCGACGGATGGCCTCCATGCGGGCTTCCAGCACCGGATCACCGGGCGAGGCAAAGGGCAGACGGTCGATGATCACGCAACTGAGCGCCCGCCCCCGCACATCCACCCCTTCCCAGAAACTCTGGGCCCCCAGCAGAACTGCATTACCCGCCTCGCGAAAGCGCGCCACCAGCTCCTGCCGGGGCGCCGTGCCCTGCACCAGCACGAGCCGATCCAGATGTCGGGACAGCCAGGCGGCGGCCGCCTGCAAGGCCTTGTGACTGGTGAACAGCATGAAGGTGCCACCCGGATTGGCCTCGATCACCGGCAGGGCCGCCTGCGCCACCGCCGTCGTATAACCGGGGTCATTGGGTTCGGGCAGTCCCGAGGGAATGTAGAGCCGAGCATTGGCGGCATAATCAAACGGGCTGTCCAGCTGCAGGCCACGGGGCACCCCGAGGCCCAGGCGCCGGTTGAAGTGATCAAAACGGCCATCCACCGACAGGGTGGCCGATGTGAACACCCAGGCGCTGTCACAGGCCCCGCGATGCTGGCGGAACAGTCCCGCCACATCCAGCGGAGTCAGATGCAGGCTGAAGGTCCGGGTCCAGGTTTCGTACCACTGCACCGCATCTTCCTGGGGGCCGTCGAACAGGGCCAGACGCTGGAGCAGATCCAGGACACGCCGGGCACAGCCCTCCAGGCCCTTGCCCCGCTCCGCCGCCACCTCCAGGGCCTCGGCCAGGGACTGCAGGGCCGCGCGCAACCGCTGCAAGGCTTCGTCCATGCCGGGGGTGGCCGCCAGCGCCGGCCAGGGGGCGCGTCGCATGCCCTCCCCCATGGCCAGCCGGAAATCCTTCACCGCCTTGCTCAGGCTATCCGCCCGCTCCCTCAGCTGGGGCATGTCCGGGGCCTCGTTCACCTGCTCCGAGACGGTATCACGGGCCAGTTCCAGCAACTGCCTGGCACTGAGGCTGACGCCGAAGAAGTTGCCGGCCACTTCCGGCAGCTGGTGGGCCTCGTCCAGGATGAAGGCCTCGGCCGCCGGCAGCAGTTCGCCGAATCCCTCATCCTTGAGTGCCAGGTCCGCGAACAGCAGGTGGTGATTGATCACCACCAGATCCGCCTCCTGGGCGCGACGCCGTGCCCTCAGCACGTAACACCCCGCATACTCGGGACAGTCCGTCCCCAGGCAGTTGTCCGCCGTGGAGGTCACCCGAGGCCAGATCTCCGCGTCCTCCGCCAGTTGGGACAGTTCGGCGGTATCTCCGGTGCGGGTTCCCGCCGCCCAGCGTTCCACCAGGCGCAGGGGGGCGTGCAGGCGGGCCTCCAGCAGCGCGCCTTCGGCCACGGTCAGGCCCAGGCGATGGGGGCACAAATAGTTGGAACGCCCCTTGAGCAGGGCACAGCGCACCGACAGCCCCAGCGTTCGGCAGATCAGGGGCAGGTCCTTATGAAACAGTTGATCCTGCAGATTGCGGGTACCGGTGGAGACGATGACCTTGCGACCACTGAGCAGGGCCGGCACCAGATAAGCGAAGGTCTTGCCCACGCCGGTCCCCGCTTCCACCACCAGAGTATCCTGGTCCTCCAGGGCCTGGGCCACGGCGGCGGCCATCTGCTGCTGGGGCAGACGGGCACGAAAGCCCTCGATGGCATTCGCCAGGGGGCCGTCATCCCCGAGCCATTCGGCCGCCTCGCCCGGACCGGTCATCCGGTGCGTCCCGGTTGCAGCGCCCGGGCACGCTCCAGGGCCTCCATGGCCCCCCGTTCATCCCCCCGCAGACGCCGGGCCTGGGCAATGATGCGCCAGTTGTCCGACTGCAGGGCACGATCACTTCTGGCCAGACCGTTGGACTTGGCGGCCAGGCTCTCCGCCTCGTCCGCCTGCCCCTGGTGCAGCCGCACCATGGCCAGCTGGTGCCAGAGCCGGGCATCGTCCGGGGCAATGCGCAGGGCCCGCTCCAGGGCGGCGGCGGCACGCTCGGGCTGACCGGCGGCCATGTGACGGTCCGCATCCCCGGCCAGGGCCACCACGGCGGGAGGCTGCTGGGGCCGGGCGGCGACCGGCGGCACCGGGCGCGCGGGTTCGGCGGCGGACGGACGCTGGGTCCGGGTGTCGCCGGCAATCACCGGGGCCTGGGGAGCACGCACCTCCGGCTGGAGGGCCGGGGCCGGGATCGGAGCCGGGGCCTGCGGTACCGGCGCGGGCGCCGGGACGGGCGTGCGGGGCGGCGGCCGCATGTCGGGGACGGCGGCACAGCCCGACAGCAACACCAGCAACGCCAGGGCGGCCGGATATCGGCAGGATCGGTCAAGGGATTTCACAAACGGCTCCTCCAGATGCATCGGCTAGCCGGTGGCCACCCGTCTCACCGCAAAGATGTTCGGCAGGGCGCCGATCTTGTCCATCACCGTGCTGAGTTGGCCCGTATCGTTGATCTCCAGGGTCAAATCCATGGTCACGGTGCGCTCCGCCGGGTCGGTACGGGTGGAGGCGGCCAGGACATTGACCCGATCATTGGCCAGCACCTGGGTGATGTCCCGCAACAATCCCTGACGATCAAAGGCCTCCACATGCACCACCACCGGGTAGGCCTGGCGTTCCTCGCCCCAGCTCACCTCCACCAGGCGATAGCGCTTTTCTGTGGGCATGCGCAGGATATTGACACAGTCCCGCCGATGAATGGTGACACCCTTGCCCCGGGTGATGAAACCGACAATGGGATCCCCCGGCACCGGACGGCAGCAGCGGGCCACCTGGGTGAGCAGATTGCCCACGCCCCGGATCTGGATCCCTTTTTCGCCGCTGCCGCCCTTGTCCGTGGGACGGCGGCTGCGCCGCCCCATGAGGGTTTCCTCGGCGGTCAGGGTGATGGGCACCTGCAGGGCACTGGAAAGCTGGGCCGGCGTGATCTCGCCGGCGCCGATGGCCACCAGCAGCTCCTCCCGGCTGGGCTGGTGGAAGCGCCGGATCAGTTCCTCCATATCGGGTTCGGCAACGCCCTGGCGATGGGCCTCCCGTTCCAGGATCTGGCGTCCTTCCTGGAGGTTCTTGTCATGATCCTGGAGCTTGAACCAGCTGCGTGCCTTCGACCGCGCCCGGGAGGTGCGCAGATACCCCATGTTGGGATTCATCCAGTCCCGGCTGGGGCCGCCCTGACGGGTGGTGAGAACCTCGACCCGTTCGCCGGAGCGCAGCTCGTGGGTCAGTGGCACGATGCGTCCGTTGACCTTGGCGCCCCGGCAGCGATGGCCCACCTCGGTGTGGATGGCATAGGCAAAATCCAGTGGGGTGGAGCCCTTGGGCAGATCCACCACATCCCCCCTGGGGGTCAGCACGAAGACCCGGTCCTGGAACAGCTCGGAGCGGAAGTCCTCCAGCAGTTCCCGGTCATCCTCCTGGTGCTCCAGCAGGCGTCGGAGGGAGGCGATGGCGCGCATCAGGGCCTGGTCCTCCCGTCCGCCTTCCTTGTAGCGCCAATGGGCGGCCACTCCCAGTTCGGCGAAGGCGTCCATGTCGCGGGTGCGGATCTGTACCTCCACCACCTTGCCATTGGGGCCGATGACCGCCGTGTGCAGGGATTGATAGCCGTTGTCCTTGGGATTGGCGATGTAGTCGTCAAACTCCTTGGGTATATGGGGCCAGCGGCTATGCACCACCCCCAGCACCGCGTAGCAGGTGGCGACCTTGTCGACGATCACCCGCACCGCCCGCAGGTCGTACAGATCCTGGAACTCCAGCTGCTTGCGGTCCATCTTCTTCCAGATGCTGTAGATGTGCTTGGGCCGCCCCCGCACCTCTCCTTCCACCTGCTCCTCCGCCAGCGCCCGACGCAGACGCTCGGTGAAGTCCTGAATGTACTGTTCCCGCTCCAGCCGGCTTTCTTCCAGCAGCTTGGCCACCATGCGGTAGTGATCCGGGTCCTGGATGCGGAAGGCCAGGTCCTCCATCTCCCACTTGACCTGGGCCACGCCCAGACGGTTGGCCAGGGGGGTGAAGATTTCCTGGGTCTCCCGGGCGTAGGCCCGGGCCAGGGCATCCGGCTCCTGGGACATCAGGCGCAGATGCTGCAGGCGATAGGCCAGCTTGATGAGCACCGCCCGCACATCATCCACCATCGCCAGCAACATGCGGCGCAACCGCTCGGCCTGCTCAGGGGCGCCGTCCAGTTGACCCGGAGCACTGCGGAAGGTGGTGAGCAGATGCACGTTCTTCACCAGCCGGGCCACCGGCTCGCCGAAGTGGCGGGACAGATCCTCGTCGGAAAGGCTGCCATCGAAATGGGCATCCAGCAACAGGGCCGCGATCAGGGTGTCCTTGTCCACCCCCAGTACCCGCAGGTTCTCGGCCACATCCAGGCAATGGGGCTGCCGGGGCTGACGCTCATGCTCGGCCAGGGCATGGGTCAGGGCCATGGAAAGACGCACGTCGGTCCCCCCGCCGGGAGGCGTGAAACGCGCCACCAGGGCTTCGCGGGACTCGTGAACCAGGGATGACTTGTCGTATCGGGTATGACGCATGGGCGCAGAGTATATCCATCTGTGGCTGCCGGGGCGATCTCCGCCCACCGGCAGCAGTTTCCATGGGTATTGCTATCAAGTGAGCTGACGCAGGGTGAGCAGTGGCGGCTGGCGCAGTACGGAACGGGCACCCAGCCAGCCGGCCAGGCCCACCCCCAGGGCACCGCCGCCGATGCCCAGCACCCAGAGCCAGGGGTTGAAGACATAGGAGAGATCGAACACCTGGCGGGCCAGCACCCAGCCGATGCCGCTGGCACCCGCGCTGGCCAGAAGGCCTGCCAGGGCGCCCATGACGGTAAATTCCGCCAGCAGGCCCACCAACACCTGACGCCGCCCGGCCCCCAGGGTGCGCAGGATGGCACTTTCACGCCGACGCAGATCCCGGGTGGCGTGAATGGCCGCGTAGAGCACGGTCACCCCCGCCGCCAGGGTGAACAGGAACACGTATTCCACCGCCAGACTGGCCCGGTCGATGATGTCGCGCACCTGCTGCATCAAGGCCCGCACGTCCAGGATGGTGATGCTGGGGAACTGCCTCACCATCGCCGTCAGCAGGTCGGCACGCCCCTCCGCCAGGTGGAAGCTGGTCACATAGGTCATGGGGTGATCCTCCAGCGGGCCCGGCGGTGACAGCACGAAGAAGTTCACGTTGAAGGAATCCCAGTCCACGCTGCGCAGACTGGTGACCCGGCCGGCCATGATCTCGCCGGACACATTGAATTCCAGCACGTCGCCCAGCGTAAGGCCCAGGGTTTGTGCCAGACCCTCCTCGATGGAAAACTCCCGGCCGTCGGTGTCGTCTGACCACCACTGCCCCGCCACCACCCGGTTGTCCGGCTGCGGATCACGGGCAAAGGAGAGGTTGAACTCCCGGGAGGCCAGCCGCTCCGCCCGAGGGTTGGCGAACGTCTCCGGACGCACCGGCTCGTCGTTCACCGCCGTCAGACGCCCGCGGATCATGGGGTAATAGGTCGGCGCCGGCAGACCCTCGCGCTCGAACAGCGCCCGCAGGGGCTCCACCTGGTCCGGCTGGACATTGATCATGAAGTGATTGGGGGCCTCCGGCGGCAGGCTGCCCTCCCAGCTGGAAAGCAGATCCACCCGCACCAGCGCCAGCAACAGCAGGGCCATGATCCCCAGACCAAAGGCCGCCAGCTGGACCGCGCTCAAGGCCCCGCGCCGGGACAGGTTGGCCAGACCGAATCGCAGCGCCACCCCGCCCCGGGTGCGCAGGGGCTTGAGTCCCAGCACCAGCGCCCAGGCCGCGCCCCACAGCATCACCACCGTCAGACCGGCACCGCCCAGGACCCAGGCCGCCAGCCGTACATCCCCCGCCTGCCACAGCAACAGACTGCCCAGGGCGGTCAGGGCCAGCACCAGGGCCAGCCACATGGCGGGGGGCGGCGCCCCCAGATCACGCCGCAGCACCCGCAGCGGCGGCACCTGGCCGATCCGTAACAGGGCCGGCAGGCCAAAACCCAGGGCGGTGACCACCCCCACCCCAAGACCCGTGAATGCCGGCCACAGGGATGGCAACGGCAACGTGCCCGGGAACCACTGAGCCAGCAGGGCCGCCAGGAACCCCTGGGCCAGGAAGCCGAGCGTCAGCCCCACGGCACTGGCCAGCAGGGCCAGCCAGAGGATGCGCAGGATGAAGACCTGTAGCACGAAGGCCCGGGACGCCCCCAGGCACCGCATGACGGCGCTCACATCGGACTGACGATCGCTGTAGTGCCGGGCCGCCACCGCCACCGCGCCTCCCGCCAGCAGCACCGCCACCAGAGCCGCCAGCCCCAGAAACTGCTCGCCCCGGGCGATGGCACCCTGCAGTTCGGGTCGGGCATCACCGACCCCTTCCAGACGCTCCCGCTCCGTCAGGTTCGCACCGGCCCAGTCACGAAACGCCGCCACCTGGGATTCGGTGCCGGCCACCAGCAGGCGGTGACTCACCCGGCTGCCAGGCACCACCAGCCCGGTGGCTTCCAGGTCCTCCAGATGAATCAGCACCCGGGGTCCCAGCTGAAACAGGTCTCCGCCCCGGTCCGGCTCATAGGTCAGGACCCGGGTCAGGGTCATTTCCAGATCTCCCACCTGCAATCGATCACCCACCGCCAGGCCCAGCAACTGGAAAAGGCGGGGTTCGGCCCAGGCCTCGCCCCGCCCGGGCACCTCTCGGCTTTCCCGCTCGTCCCCGAAGAGGACATCACTGACCCGCACCGAACCCCGCAGCGGCCAGCCGTCGCTGACGGCCTTGACCTCGGTGAGCTGGGAGTCATCACCGGCCATGACCACGCTGGGGAAGCTCACATGACGGGCCGTCTCCAGTCCCAGGCGCGAGGCCTCCCGGGTCACGGCCGGTGCCAGGGCGGCGGACGAGGTGATGCTCAGATCCCCTCCCAACAACTGGGTGGCCTGCTGGGACATGCCCCGCTGCACCCGGTCGGTGAAGAAGCTGACCGAGGTGACGGCCGCCACCGCGATGACCAGGGCCATGGCCAGGATGCGCAGCTCACCGGCGCGCCACTCCCGTCCCAGGGACAGCCAGGAATACCGCAACACCTGGTTCATGCCGCCTCCAGCACGCCGTCATTGAGCCGATAGCGACGCTCGCAACGGGCCGCCAGCGCCATGTCATGGGTCACCAGCACCAGGGCCGTGCCGTAGACCGCCTTGAGATTGAACAGCAGGCGGATGATCTGTTCTCCGGTCTGCTGGTCCAGATTGCCGGTGGGTTCATCGGCAAACAGTACCCGGGGATGGGCGGCAAAGGCCCGGGCGATGGCCACCCGCTGCTGCTCGCCGCCGGAAAGCTGGCCGGGATAATGGGCCATTCGCCGGGCCAGGCCCACCTGCTCCAGGGCCTCCATGGCACCGGCCCGGGCATCCCCGGCCCGCCCGGACAGTTCCAGGGTCAGCATCACGTTCTCCAGCGCGGTCAGGGCCGGCAGCAGCTGGAAGGACTGAAACACGAATCCCACCTGACCGGCCCGCAGCATGGCCCGCTGATCCTCGGTAAGACCGCCCAGGGAACGCCCCAGCAACTGAACCTCGCCGTCCGTGGGCAGGTCCAACCCCGCCAGCAGGCCCAGCAGGGTGGACTTGCCCGAACCGGAAGCACCGACGATGGCCACCACCTCGGCATTTGCCACCGTCAGGTCCACACCCTTTAGAATGGCAAGTTCACCACCCGGGCCATGAACGGATTTGACCAGACCGCTTGCCGACACCACGGCGGCAGAGGATTGAGACACCATGGGATCACGACTCCTTTTTTTTCTGTGCTTGTTGTGCCTACCCGCCGCGGCGGCGGCCGAACGTCCTGCCCTGCTGATCATGGGTGACAGCCTGAGTGCTGCCTGGGGCATCCCCGTGGAACAGGGCTGGGTGGCCCTGCTGGAACGGCGCCTGGAGGAAAGCGGTCAGGCCTGGACCGTGGTCAACGCCAGCATCAGCGGGGAGACCAGCCGCGGCGGCCTGACCCGCCTGCCCCGCGCCCTGGAACGGCACCAGCCCGAGCTGGTGATCATCAGCCTTGGCGGCAATGACGGATTGCGGGGCATCGCCCTGGGCGAAATCCGGGAGAACCTGTCCCGCATGATCCGACTGAGCCGGGACAGCGGCGCACAGGTACTGCTGGTGGGGATTCAGGTGCCGCCCAACTTGGGCAGACATTTTACCGAGAGGTTCCACCGGATCTACCATGAACTGGCCGAGGAATATCAGGTTCCGCTGGTGCCGTTCCTGCTGGAGGGGGTGGCCCTGGAGCCGGACCTGATGCAGGCGGACGGCATCCACCCCACCGCCGAGGCCCAGCCGATCATGCTGGACACGGTATGGACGGTGCTGGAGGCGGTGCTGGAATAGCCGGACGTCTCAGCGAGGCAACAGCCGGGCCGGCAGTTCCGACACCGACCGCAGGGTCAGATCCGGTGGCGAGCCGCCGCTCTCCCAGGCCAGGGAACGGGGATTGACCCAGGCGGTACGCATCCCCACCCGGGCCGCGCCACGCACATCCCGCTCCGCGTCATCCCCCACGTGCAGGGTCTCGGACGCAGCCACGCCGGCCTCGTCCAGGGCGGCGGTGAAAATCCGCGCCGATGGCTTGGCGGCCCCGGCGGCAGCGGAGGTGATCACGAAATCGAACCGATCACCGATGCCGATGTGATGCACGCAGGCATTGCCGTTGGTGATGGCGCCGATGCGGAAATGCCCCCGCAGACGATCCAGGGTCTCCAGCACGTCATCGTAGAGGGACACCTGGTTGCGGGCCTCCCAGAACACCCGGAACGCCGGTTCCACCAGTTCGTCCCCATAGCCCGACTGGGCCGCCAGGATGCGCAACCAGTGCTTGCGCAGCCGGGTCATGTCGTAGTGCAGGTGCCGGCGTTCGGCAAACCAGGCCTGACGGTGACGGATCATGGCCTCCAGGCCATGACGCTCGGCAATGCGTGGATAGTGAACCCCGAGCCAGTCATGAAAGACCCGTTCCGCGTTCTGGATCACCGGGGCACAGTCCCACAGGGTGTCATCCAGGTCGAAGGTGATGCAGCGTATGTTCATCCCGCAAGCATACCCAGTTGCGCGGTCGGAATACAGCCACGGCTAAATCCTGAATCGCTCCACCGAACTCCTGAGTTCGGCCGCCAGACGGGCCAGATCATGGGCGGCCTGGGCGGTTTCCTGGGCCCCGGAGGAGACGTCATGACCGCTCTCGCTGATGCGCACCACATTCTGGTTGATGTCCTCGGCCACGACGCTCTGTTCCTCCGCCGCGCTGGCGATCTGTCCGCTCATGTCGGTGATGGTGCCCACCGCGGCGACGATGGTGCGCAGGGACTTGTCCGCCTCGCCGGCTCCGGCCGAGGTGTCCTCCGCCCGCTTGCGGCCCGACTGCATCACCTGCACGGCGGCCCTGGCGCCATCCTGCAGCGTCTTGATCATGGACTCGATCTCCCGGGTGGAGGTCTGGGTCCGGCTGGCCAGGGTGCGCACCTCGTCCGCCACCACCGCAAACCCGCGTCCCTGCTCCCCGGCCCGGGCGGCCTCGATGGCCGCGTTCAGGGCCAGCAGGTTGGTCTGCTCGGCAATGCCCTGGATGACGTCCAACACCGCCCCGATCTTCTCGCTGTCCGCCTCCAGCTTCTGGATCACGTCGGCGGCGCGGCTGATCTCATCCGCCAGTTCCTGGATGGCCCGGATGGCCTGGGTCGAGATGGCCTGGGATTCGCGGGATTCGTCGTTGGCCTTCGCCGCGGCCGCCGATGCCTCCGAGGCACTACGAGCGACCTCGACCACGGTGGCCGTCATCTCGTTCATGGCCGTGGCCACCAATTCCGTCTGGGACTGCTGCTCACCGACGCGACGCAAGGTCTGATCCGTCACCGTGGAAAGCTGTTCCGATGCCGCCGCCAGCTGGGCGGCGGCACCACTCACCTGTCCCAGAATGTTACGGAAACTGTCCCCCATGTCGTTGAAGGCACGAGCGACCCGAGCCAGTTCGTCATTTCCTTCGACCGGCACCCTGACCTGGAGATCCCCCTGGGCCATGCGACCGCTGGCAGTGACCAACTGGTCCATGGAGGCAGTGATCCGTCTCATGAGGAACCACCCGGTCGCCCCCGTGACGGACACACCCAGCAACAGGATCAGTATCATTCCGTTCTGAATGCGCTGGTGAAACACCAGGGATTCATCGTAAACCTGCCGCCCCACCTCCAGCTGAAGGTTCATCATTTCCCGCAGAATGTCCGTGGTCTGCTGATAAGTGCCGGCCAGATCACCCATCACGATTCGCTCACCTTCCTGCCAGTTCCAGGATTGCAAGGCACCCACCACCGGATCGAATCCCCGGCGCTGAAGCTCGCTGCGCCGGGCGTCGAAACTGCTCGCCAGCTGGGCTTCACGGGGAGTGAGATAAGTCTGCATGTACTCCGCCCAGATCCCGTCCATGGCCCGCTGATTCTCCCGGACCCGGGCGATGGCTGCGTCGATCACTTCCTGCCTGGGGTCACTCAGTGCCATCCGCAGGCTCATGCGGGAACTCATCAGCATTTCGCTGATGGATCCCAACTGTCCCATAGGCACCAGCCTGTCGTCGTAAACGGTCTTGAGCTGTCGTTCCACCTGAGTCATGCCCATCAGCCCCACGAACGCGACACCCGCCATCAGGAGGATGCCTGTCAGGATCATGAAAATGAGGCGCTGGCGGACGGTCAGATGGATTCCCATGACATGCTCCTTGAGTGTGGCTGCCTTTGACCTGGAGGAGATCGCTCCTCCAAGGCAAAAGAACGATCATAGACAATGTCGGCCAACACGGGCATTACTTGAACAGGGTCCGGTCATGGATCTGTATCGGGCGTTACATACTTAGAAGGAATTGATAGACTTGCCCCTCGCTGATTCAGTAACAATGGAGAGACGACACCATGAAGACCACAGCAAGGGCACTGATCGCCGGACTGGCACTGACTTTGGCCGCGGGTACCGCGTGGGCCGTGGAAGCGGATGATGCCATCGAGTATCGCAAGGCCGTGTTCCAGGTCTTCAAGTGGAACATGGGGCCCATGGGCGCCATGGCCCAGGGCGACAGACCCTTTGACCGCGAGGTCCTGGCCAAGCATGCCGAACAGATGGCCCGCACCGCCGATCTGCCCTGGCAGGGTTATGTGGACGGTTCCGATCTGGGTGACACCGCCTCCAAGCCGGAAGTGTGGACCAACCGCGCCCGCTTCGATGAGCTGGCCCGCAATTTCGAGGCTCAGGCCGCCCGTCTGCTGGAGGTGGTGAACAGTGATGCCGGCGAGCGCGAGATCCGCATGGAGATCGGTCGCCTGGGTCAGGCCTGCCGGACCTGTCACGATGATTTCCGGATTTCCCGCCGCTGATCCGGGAGGCAGGGGGGCCGCCCCCCTGCCATGCCCGAGGGGAAACCCTCCGGCATCAGGGAATGTAGGTGATCCCCGCCCACACCAGAGCGGAACAGACCGCCAGCAGCAGCACCGCCCACCACACGTTGGCAAACTTCACATCCTCGGCCCCGTACCAGGTCACCCGCTTGCGCCCGGTGATCATGGGCAGGATCAGGTTATCCCGCTTCAGCAGCCAGTACAGCAGCACGGCCGTGACATGGATGCCCACCATGATCAGGATCAGGTCGAAGTTGAGCTTGTGCAGACCGGTCAGCCAGTCACTGGTGGACGAAGACACCATGCGGGCGAAGGGTCCCCGGTTGAAGATCTGATCATTGGCAAACAGACCGGTGAAGGACTGGAACATCAAAAGGCCCAGCATGATCATCACCGCCCAGCCCCCCATGGGATTGTGACCGGGATGCCGATGGCCGTCGCCGGTGAACAGGCCCTTGAAATACTGGAACACCGTCACCGGACCGGCGAGAAAATCCGAGAAGCGGGCCGACCGGGTCCCCATCACCCCCCAGAGGATCCGGAACAGCAGCAGGGCGATCAGTGCGTATCCCAGCCACATGTGCCAATGCAGGGTCATCACGTCCCGGCTGGTGTACCACAGCCCGAACAGCAGGATCACCAGGGACCAGTGAAAGAGCCGAGTGGGCAGATCCCAGATCCGGATGATCTTGCCGTAATGTCTTGCATACCCCTTGTCCATGAAACCTCCCGATGGCAGTCGTCACAGCCGACCATACCAAAAACAGCGGCTGAAAGTACCTCAATACCCCGTCATCTCCACATAGCCCCGTCCGGTCACCTCGCCTGCCTCCAGCACATCCACCGCCCCTTCCCAGTAACGCACCGAAAGATCCATCTCCTGATCCGGACGCACCGCCCGGATCTCCATTACCCGCCCCTGCACCGGCAGATGCAAGGGTAATGTGCCCTGGCCTGGAGTGCGCCAGAGATGGCCGCGCGCATGCTGGCGCTTTACGGCGAAGTCAGTCACGGCGCCCGGGTTGACGGGCTGTCACGAGACATTCCGTAGCGCCGGACGGATTGCTATAATCGACCGCCCTGCACCCAGAGGCGGCCGATGCCCATGGCGCCGTCCCCGGTTCCCGTAACACGCATCGCTTGAGCGACCCTCCCCCGTGCCATCCGTTGCCGCGGATGGAGTGTGTCCTTGGCGGAGGCTGCCGATGGAGTTGGAATTCGAACAATACCTGCCCGAGATCCGCGAACTCCTGGCGCGGGACGATCACGAGGCCCTGCGCCGTACCCTGGACTCCATGCGCATCCAGGACATCGCCCATGTGCTGATGGCCCTGGAAGATGATGCCGTGGAACGGGTTTTCAACGCCCTTGCCCGCGGCCGCAAGGTGGACGTCTTTTCCTACCTGGATCCCCATCACCAGCACGCCCTGCTGGACCGCATCGCCCAGGCCGATGCCCGCCATATCCTGTCGGAGATGCTGCCCGACGACCTCACCGCCCTGCTGGAGGATCTGCCCCGGGACGAGGTGCGCCGGCTGCTGCGGCTGTTGCCCTTTCGCGCCATCCGCCGTGCCCTCACCCTGCTGGACTACCCGGATAACAGCGTCGGGCGCCTGATGACCCCCGAGTTCGTCGCCGTGGCGGCGGACTGGTCCATCCAGGACAGTCTGGACTTCATCCGGGTGCAGAAGGCACGGGGCGAGATGGCCAACGTGATCTTCGTCATCGATGACGAGCGTCGCCTGCTGACCAGCATTCCCCTGGGGCGTTTCGTCATGGGCCGGGCCGACGAGCCGGTCTCCAGCCTGGGCACCGAGCCCATGATCACCCTTTCCGTCAACGCGGATCGGGCCGAGGCGGTCCGGTTGATCCAGCACTATGACCTGGAAGTGCTGCCGGTCACCGACGATGACGGGGTGCTGCTGGGCATCGTCACCGTGGATGACGTGATGGACGTGGTGAAGGAAGAAACCACCGAGGACTTCCACAAGCTGGGCTCGGTGGGCGCCCTCAACCTGAGCCTGCGGGATGCCCGGCCTTCGCTGCTCTACCGCAAGCGCATCGGCTGGCTGCTGGTGCTGGTGTTCCTGAACATGTTCGGCGGCATCGCCATCGCCAGTTTCGAGGACACCATCTCGGCGGTGGTGGTGCTGGTGTTCTTCCTGCCCCTGATCATCGCCTCCGGCGGCAACGCGGGGGCCCAGGCCTCCACCCTGATGGTCCGGGCCATGGCCACGGGAGACGTGAAATCCTCCGACTGGTTCCGGCTCTGGGGCAAGGAGCTGTTGGTGGCCACCTCCCTGGGCCTGACCATGGGCATTGCCGTCTCGGCAGTGGGCCTGTGGCGGGGCGGCCCCGAGATCGCCCTGCTGGTGGCCATGGCCATGGCCATGGTGGTGGTGGTGGGCAGCATGGTGGGAATGATACTGCCCTTCATCCTCAGCCTGGCGCGCCTGGACCCGGCCACCGCCAGCGCCCCCCTGGTGACCTCGGTGGCGGACGTGGCCGGCATCCTGATCTATTTCAGCCTGGCCGTGGCGATTCTGAACCTGCCCGCCACCGGTGGAGGCCTGTGACATGACCGAGACTGCCACCCTGGAACGCCCCGGCCTGGCCGATCTACCCGCCCTGCTGGTGGAACAGGACTGGGAGTGCATCCAGGCCCTGCTGGCGGATCTGGCGGAGCCGGACATCGCCCATGCCCTGCCCGGACTGGCGCGGGCCGAACGGGTGCGGCTGATGCAGTTGCTGCCGCCGGAGCGGGCCTCCTCGGTCTATGCCTACCTGGATACCGGCCTTCAGACCGAGCTGCTGGAGGATCTCACCGACGAGGAAAAGACGCGCCTCATCGGTGAACTGTCCTACGACGATGCCGCCGCCATCCTGGACGAACTCCCGGATGAACACACCGACTCCCTGATGGAGATGCTGCCGGAGGCGGACCAGCAGGTGCTCAAGGCCCTGCTGGCCTTCCCGGAGCACAGCGCCGGCCGTCTCATGACGCCGGAGTTCGTGGCCCTCTCCCCTGCCTGGACCGTGCGCGAGGCCCTGGATCATGTGCGTGAACAGGCCCATGTGGGGGAGACCCTCAACACCCTGTTCATCACCGATGACGCGGGTCGCCTGCTGGGCTGGATCAGCCTCCAGGACCTGCTGCTCTCCCGTCCCCGGACCCGAGTGGAACAGCACTACCACCGGGATGTGATCCGCATCCACACCCAGGAAGACCGGGAAGAGGCAGCCCGCCTGATCGGCCACTATGACCTGCAGGCCCTGCCGGTGGTCGACGAGGACAACATCCTGGCGGGCATCATCACCGTGGACGACGTCATGGACGTGGTGGAGAAGGAAGACACCGAGGACTTTCACAAGATGGGCTCGGTGGGCGTGCTCAACCTGAGCGTGAAGGATGCCACCGCCGGCATGCTTTACCGTAAGCGCATCGGCTGGCTGGTGATCCTGGTGGTGGTGAACATCATGAGCGGGGCCGCCATCGCCTTCTTCGAGGCGGCCATCGAGAAGGTGGTGGCCCTGGTGTTCTTCCTGCCCATGGTCATCGCCTCCGGCGGCAACGCGGGGGCCCAGGCCTCCACCCTGATGGTGCGCGCCCTGGCCACCGGCGATGTCCAGGCCCGGGACTGGTTCCGGCTCTGGGCCAAGGAGTTGGTGGTGGCCCTGGGCCTGGGCACCACCCTGGGACTGGCGGTCTGGCTCATCGGTCTGTGGCTGGGGGGCACGGAAGTGGCCATCGCCATCGCCATCTCCATGGTGCTGGTGGTCATCACCGGCAGCATGTTCGGCATGGTACTGCCCTTCATCCTGGCCCGGTTCAGGCTGGACCCGGCCACCGCCAGCGCCCCCCTGGTGACCTCGGTGGTGGACGTGGCCGGCATCGTGATGTACTTCGCCGTGGCCACCCTGGTGCTGCGGATGGCGGGGATGTAGCGCTCAGAAGACGTGCTCCACCATCATCTGGACCGAGCACAGGCCCCGGTACTCGTTGCTGTCCAGACGATAGGCCAGGTGCATCCGGTCCCGGTCCTCCGGCCAGTCATCCGGGTCGGCGTTGAAGGCAATGCCGGTGATCGCTTCCCCCCCTTCGGGATGGCGCAGGCGCAGGCGCAGATGCCTGCCCTTGAGCCAGCGTCGCTCCAGCACCAGGAACTCCCCGTCGAACAGGGGTTCCGGGAAACCCTGCCCCCAGGGTCCCCCGGCGCGCAGGGCCTCGGCGGCCTCCAGGGTCAGCTCATGGGGGGCCAGCGGGCCGTCGCTGAGGACCACCCCTTCCAGCGCCGCCGGATCGACGCGCCGGCGCACGGTCTCGTCAAACACCCGCCGGAAGGTCTCGAAATGCGCCACCGGCAGGCTCAGACCCGCCGCCATGGCATGGCCGCCGAACTTGCTCACCAGGCCCGGATGGGCCGTGGCAATGGCATCCAGGGCATCCCGGACATGCAGCCCGGGGATGGAGCGGGCCGACCCCTTGAGCAGACCGTCACCGGCATCGGCGAAGGCAATCACCGGCCGGTGCACCCGGTCCTTGATGCGGGAGGCCACGATGCCGATCACCCCCTGATGCCAGGTCGGTTCATACAGGCACAGGCCGTGACCCGCCGTCCCCGTCAGCCCGCCTTCCAGCAGCCGACTCAGGCCGTCCAGGGCCTGATCCTGCATCTGCGCCTCCACCTCACGGCGATCCCGGTTCAGGTCGTCCAGGGCCTGCGCCAGGGTCAGGGCGCGCACCGGATCATCGGTGAGCAGACATTCGATACCGATACCCATATCGTCCATGCGCCCGGCCGCATTCAGGCGCGGCCCGGCGGCAAACCCCAGGTCCGTGGCCACCGCCCGGGCCGGATTGCGGCCCGCCACCTGCAGCAAGGCCAGGATCCCCGGCGCCGCCTGCCCGGCCCGCATGCGCCGCAACCCCTGCTCCACCAGGATGCGATTGTTGCGATCCAGGGGCACCACGTCCGCCACGGTGCCCAGGGCCACCAGATCCAGCAGATTGCCCAGGTTGGGCTCGGGGATGCCCCGGTGCTGGAACCAGCCCTGCTCGCGCAGGTGGGCGCGCAGGGCCGCCATCACGTAGAAGATCACCCCGACCCCGGCCAGGGCCTTGCTGGGAAAGGGGTCATCGGCCAGGTTGGGATTGACGATGGCCTCGGCCTCGGGCAGCCGCGCCCCGGGCAGGTGATGATCCGTCACCAGCACCCGCATGCCCCGGTCCCGGGCCGCCATCACCCCGTCCAGACTGGAGATGCCGTTGTCCACGGTGATGATCAGGTCCGGCCCCCGGCCCGCGGCCACCGCCACGATCTCCGGCGTCAGTCCGTAGCCGTACTCGAACCGGTTGGGCACCAGATAATCCACTGCCGCCGCCCCCATGGCCCGCAGGGCGCGCAGGGCCAGGGCAGTGCTGGTGGCGCCGTCGGCATCGAAATCCCCCACCACCAGGATCCGCTGTCCCTCGGCCAGGGCCTGGGCCAGCAAGGCCGTGGCCCGGTCGATTCCGCCCAGGGCACGGAACGGGGTCAGGCGGGACAGGGAGTGATCCAATTCCGCCGGGTCCATGACACCCCGATTGGCATAGAGCCGGGTCAGAAGGTCGGCGCCGTCGACCGCGGCCCGCGCCCGTTCCAGCCTGCGGGCGGCCTTCATGGGGCGTGCTCCGAGTCGGCGACCCCATGGCATTCGCCGAACGGACGGGGTCGCCGCCACCAGCGCCAGCGCGCCCGGCCATCCAGCCATACTCCCCGGCCATCCTCACCCTGGATCACCAGGTGCCGGAACCGGCCCCGCCCCAGGCCCTGACACAAGGGTTCGAACCAGGCCTGCTCCAGAGCGGCCAGGGCGTGCATCCAGGCCTCCAGGTCATCCGCGACGGCGGCCGCAAAAAGGTCTTCCAGCACCACCAGCACCGGCCCGGAGGTCCGCCATGCCGCGGCGGTGTCCGGTGGGGGATGCAGGGGCGTCCCGGTCCAGCGGCACAGCCCTTCCAGCAGCGGGCCGCGTCCGTGGGCCGCCGCCCATCTCCCCGGCGGTGGTGGGTTGGGCCAGCGGCCGCCGCCCCAGAGCCACAGGCTGTTCACCGGGGCCTCGCCCCGGGCCTCCCGGGCCTCGTTCGCCGGCGCGCCGAACAGCAGCATCTGCAATTCCGTCAGATCCCGTTGCCAGTCCCGAGCGGCGGCACCCTCCCGGGGCAACAGCCCCCCCACCCGCTGTCCCATGGCACGGGAAAGGGGCACCGTGGTCAACCCCGGGTCCGCCTCCAGGTACAGATGCCATTGCCCGGGGGCGGTGGCGTGCAACGTCCAGGGGCGCGCCTGAAAATGATCATTGATCCGGGCGACCAGGGAATCGCTCTCCGCGTCGGTCAGCGACGGGCCGACAGCCCGGGAAAGGATCAGATCATCCATGCCCACCGTCAAATGCACCGGGTCGGCACAGAGCCAGTACCCTTCGGGCACGCCGTCGGTGACGGCCAGCCGGGTCAGGGCGCCCATGGGGGCATCGGCACCGGCGCCGAAATGCCGGCACAACAGGGTTTCCAGGGCATCCGCGCAGGACTCGACCGGCCGGCCACGCGACCACAACCATTCCAGCGCGGGATAGCGTCCCAGGCCGCCATAGTCGGCCTGCCACCGGGCAACGCGCATCAGCAGGCCCGGCAGGATCAGGTAAAGGGCCTGATCCGCCACCGGTGAAACGGGGCGCGGCATCATGAGAGTTCCCTGTTGGATGTGGTCCTGCCTGTCCCCGGCGCCGATCCGGAAAACAGGTGTCGATCCAGCAGGGACACGAAGGCCGGGATGTCCAGGGGCTTGGTCAGATATTCATCGAAACCAGCGGCTTTCCCACGGATCACATCCCGCTGGGTGGCATTGGCGGTCAGGGCAAAAACAGGCGTTGACGCCGTCTGCACATCCGTCCGCAGGCACTCCAACATCCGATATCCGTCCATACCCGGCATGTTGATGTCCAGAATGATCAGATCCGGCCGATGGCTGCGGGCCAGAGCCAGCCCCAGATCGGCGCTGGGCGCCTGCAACAGACGAATGCCCGGATACCTGGCCAGGATCTGTGTCACCAGGCGCAGGTTGGCCGGATTGTCGTCCACATGCAGGACGCAGTGATGCAAGCCGTCATCCCGGGAGGAATGCGGGGCACCGTCGTTGCCTGTCGACGCCCCCGGCGAAGGCGCCTCCAACGCCACCGGCAACTCGAACCAGAACACGCTCCCACCGCCCGGCCGGGGCTCCGCTTCAATGCGGCCACCCATCAATTCCGTCAGACGTAGGGCGATGCTCAGACCGATGCCCGTCCCCTCGGTGATCGACCCGTCGTCATCCTGCCCCAGGCGGTTGAAGGGTTCAAACAGCTCGTCCAGGCGGGCGGGATCAATGCCCGGACCGGTATCGGCCACGCTCACCCGGATCGTCTCCGCCACGGTGTCCTGACGGGTCTCCAACCACACCTCGCCGCCTTCCGGGCGGTTGTACTTGATGGCATTGGACATGAGGTTGATCAGCACCTGCTTGAGCCGGATGCGATCCCCCATCACCACATGTCCCTCGGGGCAGTTCAGGTGCAGATGTATCCGCCGTTCGTCCGCCAGGGGGCGCAGCAACATGACGCACTCCGTCAGGACGGAGGCCATGGCCACCGGCTCCAGGGACAGCTCGATCTTGCCGGCCTCCAGCCGTGACAGATCCAGAATCTCGTTGATCAGTTCCAGCAAGTGTCGACCACCGCGCAGGATCTCGCGCACGTTGTCCCGCTGCTCCTCCCCCAGTACCGGATCCGCCTCCAGCAACTGGGAAAACCCCAGTACCGCGTTCATGGGCGTCCTGAGTTCATGGCTCATGCGGGACAGGAATTCGGACTTGGCCCGGTTTGCCTGCTCCGCCCGCTCCTTGGCCTCATGCCACTGCTGCATGGCAAGGTGACGTTCCTCCTCGGCGCCCAAGGCGGCCGCCAGCAGGGTGAGCAGGCGCACTTCTTCATCGCTCGGGCGACAGTTGCGCGCAAACACGACGCACAGGGAGCCTACTGCCTTACCTTGGCAATGCACCTTGTGGCCAAAATAGGCCTTGAGACCATAACGCCGTATCGCCGGATCCGTCTCGACATAGGGGGACCGCTCCAGATCCTCGATGATGAGGCACTCCAGACCGGCATCCTGGATCAGTGCATGGCAGACATGGCCTTCGGGATCATCTTCCAGGGGAAGATCCGGCGGACGGTTCCAATGGCCCAGGCTGCAGAGCCTGCCGGCAACCAGACGATTGTAGAAAGCCGCATCGCTACCGAACAGTTCCCCGCACAGCTGGGTGATCTTGCGCACGTTGTCGTCAAAATCCGGCCCCATGCTGGAAAGGCACTCGGTCAGTTTCATCAGTCGCCGCTCGGCCTGCTTGCGGTCGGTGACGTCACGGAGTATCCCCAGTGCATGCCAGCCCGTATCCAGATGCAGCGAGGACAGGGACAACTCCACCGTGATCTCGCGGTCGTCCTTGCAGCGGGCCTGCAACTCCAGGGTCCGGCCCATGGCAGTGCCGCAGCCGCTGCGCTCGATATTTACCAACTTGCGCCTTTTGATGCCCGGCAGGCCTCCGGGTACGATCATGTCGTGCAGATTCTGCCCCACGGCCTCCTCCCGGGAGTAGCCGAACAGGGCTTCCGCTGCCGGATTCCAAAAGGCCACCCGGCCACCGGGCGCCATCAGGATGATCGCGTCCCGTGCCGACTCGGTGATGGAGCGCATCAACGCACGGCTTCTTTCCAGTTCCTGAATACGCTCCTTCACCTGCCGCTCCATGTTATCCGTCGCCATCATCGAGACGGCCGGGTCTGACCATCCGATCGGGATTGGCCAGGCGGGCAATCAGCACCGCCAGCACGATGGCCGGCAGGCCGACGAGGGCCGATGACACGAAGAACCAGACCCAGCCCACCTGCTCGGCCAAAAGCCCGGTAAAGCCCGCCAGAAACTGACCCGGCAGCGTCATGATGGAACTGAACAGGGCGTACTGGGTCGCCGTATAGGCACTGTTGGTCAGGCTCGACAGATAGGCAATGAACACGGAAATGGCCACCCCTCCGCTGATGTTATCCGCCATGATGGCAAAGACCAGACCATACAACTCCGGACCCAGTCCGGCCAACCAGGAAAAGGTCAAATTGGTCAGGGGAGCCAGACAGGCGGTGGCGATGAGCATCCGGGTAATGCCAAAACGCATCACCAGAAGCCCTCCCAGAGCAGCCCCGGTCAGTGTCATGGCCAGACCGAAGGCCGCGGCCACGTTGGCAATCTCCGTCTTGGTAAAGCCCAGGTCCAGATAGAAGGGATTGGCCATCACCCCCATGAAGATATCGCTGATGCGAAACAGGGCCACGAACAGCAGCACCAGCAGGGCCGTCCTGCCGTACCGGTGCCAGAAATCGGCGAAGGGACAGACCACCGCGCTAATGAACCAGGCGGTGAAGCGGCGGCGCCAGCCGCGATGGCGGGTACGATCCAGATAGTCCACCACCCGCTGCTCCAGTTGCCGGGTGCCGCCATCGATGATCACTTCCGGCTCGCGGATGATCAGGGTGGTGATCACGCCCACGGCCATCAGCGCGGCCATCACCCCGTAGGAGAGGCTCCAGTCCCCCACCGCGGCCAGATGCAGGGCGCCTGCCCCGGCGGCCAGCAGGGCCACCCGGTAACCAAAGATATAGGAGGCCGCCATGGCCCCCTGCCGGTCCCGGCTCACCGCCTCGATGCGATAGGCGTCGATGGCGATGTCCTGAGTCGCCGACCCGAAGGCGGTGAGCACCGCCCAGACGGCCACCAGCCACAACTGCTCGCGGGGATCGGTCAGGGCAATGCCCAAAAGCCCCAGGGCGATCACCCCCTGGGCCAGGATCATCCAGGCCCGCCGCCGGCCCAACAGACGGGTCAGGAATGGCAGGGGCATGCGGTCCACCACCGGTGCCCAGAAGATTTTGATGCTGTGGGCCATGCCCACCCAGCTCAGGAAACCAATGGCGGCCAGTTCCACCCCCAGGTCACGCAACCAGGCGGTGAACGTACCTCCCACCAGCAGCAGCGGCAAGCCGGCGGCAAACCCCAGGAACAGCATGCCGATGACCCGGGGATGCCGATAGACGGACAGGGCACTGCGCCAGTCCCGGCGGTGTTCTGGAACGACCTCGGTACTCATGATGCGCGGCACCCCCGGCAAGGTTCGCGGGAACAGGACGAATGACGGGCACAAAAAACCCGGCCCAAGGGCCGGGTTTTTCGGGATTTGGTCGGGGCGAGAGGATTTGAACCTCCGACCACCTGCACCCCATGCAGGTGCGCTACCAGGCTGCGCTACGCCCCGAGAAAGTGCGGCATTATAGGGAGTATCTTTTCATTTGTGAAGGTTTTTTCAGTCAAAATTCCGAATATTTTTTCACGAGGACTTCTGCCGCAGGATATGCAGGATCTCCTCCAATTCCAGCCGCATCTGTCGGATGATCTGCTGGCTCTGGGAAGTATCCTCACGGGCCTCCTGCCCCGACAGTTTCTGTCTTGCGCCGCCGATGGTATAGCCCTGCTCATAGAGCAGGCTGCGGATCTGCCGGATCAGGATGACTTCCTGTCGCTGATAATAGCGGCGGTTGCCTCGCCGCTTGACGGGCTTGAGGGAGGGGAATTCCTGTTCCCAATAGCGCAGCACATGGGGCTTGACCCCGCACAGCTCGCTGACCTCCCCGATGGTGAAATAACGCTTCCCCGGGATGGCCGGGAGTTCGCTATTGTTCCCCGCTTCCAGCATAGGACTCGACCCTCGCCTTCAGTTTCTGACCGGGACGAAACGTCACCACGCGACGTGCGGAAATGGGGATTTCCTCACCGGTCTTGGGATTACGACCGGGTCGCTGGTTCTTGTCCCTGAGGGTGAAGTTGCCAAACCCGGACAACTTCACCTGCTCTCCCGATTCCAGTGCGGTGCGAACTTCCTCGAAGAAGAGCTCCACGAGCTCCTTGGCCTCACGCTTGTTAAGCCCGAGTTCTTCATGTAGCCGCTCCGCCATCTCCGCCTTTGTCAATGCCATCGATCAAGCTCTGAGGGTCGCCCCAACCTCTTCTTGTAATTTGGTCACGATGCCGTGGATCATCTCGTCCACTTTTTCGTCGGTAAGAGTGCTGGATAAATCCTGTAAAATCAAGCCTAAAGCGAGACTTTTTCTGCCCTCGGGTACACCCTGCCCAGTATACACGTCAAACAGGTTCACGCCCTTGAGGGCCTCGTGACCGGCGCCTTCGATGATTTCCACCACCCGGGCGGCCGGCAGGGTGGCATCCACCAGCAAGGCCAGGTCACGACGGATGGCCGGGAACCGACTCTGCTCCCGGAATCGGGGCAGACGGCCCCGGCAGACCTTGTCCAGGGACAGCTCGAACAGGAACACCGGCATTTCCAGGTCCAGCTCGGCTTCCAGCGCCGGGTTCAGGGCGCCCACCCAGCCCAGGGACTCTCCGTCCAGCACCAGTTCCGCGCTCTGGCCCGGATGCAGTGCAGGATGGCGGGCGGCCCGCCAGCTCACCCGCCGGTCCAGCCCTGCCAGGGCCAGCAGGGATTCCACATCCCCCTTGAGATCGAAGAAGTCCACCGGGCGCTCGGCCTGACCCCACTGGGCCGGCAGCAGGGCACCACAGATCAGGCCGGAGACGACCTTTTCCTGTTTCAATGCATCGCCTTCGGGCACGAACCTCAATCCCGTCTCGAACAGTCGCACCCGAGTCTGCTGACGATTGAGGTTGTGCCGGGCCGCCTTCACCAGCCCCGGCCAGAGGGTGGTGCGCATCACCGCCAACTCCGAAGAGAGGGGATTGGCCAGCTTGAGCGGTCGGGTATCCGGGGAGAACCGGGCTTCCAGGGCCTCGTCCACGAAACTGAAGGTGATGGCCTCCAGATATCCCAGGTCGCACAGACGGGACCGCAGGCGCCGAGGATCCACCCGCGCCTCGTCCAGCCAGGTGATGCCGGGGCGGACCAGGGGCAGCTCGGAAGGCAGATCGTCATAGCCATGAACCCGGGCGATCTCCTCCACCAGGTCTTCCTCGATGGCCAGATCGAAGCGGAACGAGGGCACCGTCACCTGCCAGGCCTCCCCTGCCCCGCTCACCTCGCAGCCCAGGGCCACGAGGATCTCCCGCATCCGCTCGGGCGGCAGCGCCAGGCCCAGCAGACGACTCACCCGGGCAGGCCGCAGGGTAATGGGCGCGCGCACCGGCACCTGGGATGCCTCCTCGGCGACAGTGGCCGGTCCCGGGGTACCGCCGGCGATCTCGCATAGCAACTGCGTGGCCCGCTCCAGGGCACGCAGGGGCAGCGCCGGGTCCACACCCCGCTCGAAACGATGGGAGGATTCGGTATGTAGCCCGTGATGACGGGCACGCCCCGCCACGGCCGTGGGCACGAAGTGGGCCGACTCCAGGAATACATCCCGAGTGTCATCGGTCACGCCGCTGGCCTCGCCGCCCATGATGCCCGCCAGGGCCAGCAGCTTGCCTTCGTCGGCGATCACCAGATCATCGCCGCCGAGGGTGAGCGGCTGGCCATCCAGCAGGATAAGGGTCTCCCCGTCCCGGGCCCGACGCACCACGATGGCACCGTCGAGCACGGCCAGATCGAAGGCATGCATGGGCTGACCCAGTTCCAGCATGACATAGTTGGTCACATCCACCAGCGGACCCAGGCTGCGGACCCCGGCCCGGCGCAGACGCTCCTGCATCCACAGCGGCGTGGGCGCGGCGGGATTCACGCCCCGGATCACCCGGCCGGCATAGCGCGGACAGTCCGCGGCCGCCTCCAGACGCACCGGAAAGACGTCCTCGCAGGCCGCCGGCACCGCCGGCACCTCAAGCACCTTCAGGGGCCGACCGGTCAGGGTCGCCACTTCCCGGGCCACCCCGGCCATGCTCAGGCAATCGGCCCGGTTCGGTGTCAGGTCCACTTCCAGAACCTGATCATCCAGCCCCAGCAGCACACGAATGTCCGTGCCCGCCGCCGGTTCGTCCGGCAGGGACATGAGACCTTCATGGGCCTCGGACAAACCCAGCTCGCGAGCGGAACAGAGCATGCCGAAGGACGGCACCCCCCGCAACTTGGCCTTCTTGATCTTGAAATCACCGGGCAGGACCGCGCCGACCCGGGCAAAGGGGGCGCGCATGCCCACGTGCACGTTGGGAGCGCCGCAGACCACCTGCACCGGCTCGCCGCTGCCGTCATCCACCTGACAGACCCGCAGCTTGTCCGCGTCCGGATGAGGCTCCACGGCGGTCACATGGGCCACCACCACGCCGGTAAAGGCCGGCGCCACCGCCGTGACGGCGTCCAGTTCCAGGCCCGCCATGGTCAGGCGATGGCCCAGGGCGTCCACCGCCAGTCCGTGATCCACCCACTGACCCAGCCATTGATTACTGATTTTCATGGATACTCAACCTTGATTCGGAATGGGTTAGACGAACTGGCGCAGGAAACGGATGTCATTGTCGAAGAATAGCCGCAGGTCGTTGACCCCGTAGCGCAGCATGGCCATGCGCTCCACTCCCAGCCCGAAGGCAAAGCCGGAATAACGTTCGCTGTCGATGCCCACATGCCTCAGCACATTGGGATGCACCATGCCGCAACCCATCACCTCCAACCAACCGGTCTGCTTGCAGACCCGGCAGCCGTGGCCGCCGCACTGCACGCACTGGATGTCCACCTCGGCAGAGGGTTCGGTGAAGGGGAAATAGGACGGCCGAAACCGGGTCTTCAGATCGTTCTGCTCGAAGAAGGCCCGCAGAAAGGCGTCCAGCACGCCGCGCAGATGGGCAAAGGTCACCTGCTCATCCACCACCAGCCCTTCCACCTGATGGAACATGGGGCTGTGGGTGAGATCCGAGTCGCAGCGATAGACGCGACCGGGGGCGATGATGCGCAGCGGCGGCGCCTGGTTTTCCATCACCCGCACCTGCACCGGCGAGGTATGGGTGCGCAACAGGGTGGTGGCATCGAAATAGAAGGTGTCGTGCATCGCCCGGGCCGGGTGATGGGACGGGATGTTGAGGGCCTCGAAATTGTGGTAATCATCCTCCACCTCGGGACCTTCCGCCACCGCAAAGCCCAGCTGCTCCAGCAGGGCCTGAATGCGCTCGATGGTCAGGGTGACGGGATGCAGGCCGCCGGGCTCCTGACGCCGCCCCGGCAGGGTCACATCCAGGGTCTCCGCCGCCAGACGGGCCTCCCGAGCCGCCATTTCCAGGGCCTCACGGCGCGCCTCCAGGGCCTCAGCCACCACCTGCTTGGCCTGATTGATGGCCTGACCGGCCTCCCGGCGCTGCTCCGGCGGCAATGCCCCCAGAGACTTCAACTGTTCGGTGATGACGCCCTTCTTGCCCAGGTAGTGCACCCGCAGATCATCCAGATGGCGCAGGTCGGCAGACGCCCGGATCGCTGTGAGCGCCGCGTCGGTGAGATTGGAAAGGGATTCCACGTGGAGCTTCCGTCGTTGCGTTGAAAACAAAAAGGGGAAAGGCCAGGCCTTTCCCCTTTTGACGTTCCCGCCCCGCCGTGCGGGGCAGGCCTGCGTCCGCAGTGCTTACGCCAGGGCAGCCTTGGCCTTCTCGGCGATACGGCCAAAGGCGGGCAGGTCATGCACTGCCAGATCAGCCAGCACCTTGCGATCAATCTCGACGCCAGCCTTGTTAAGACCGTCGATCAGACGGCTGTAGGACAGGTCGAACTCGCGGGCCGCGGCATTGATGCGCACGATCCACAGGGCGCGGAACTGACACTTGCGCTGACGGCGGTCACGATAGGCGTACTGACCGGCCTTGGTGACGGCCTGCACGGCAACGCGGTAGACGTTCTTGCGGGCACCATAGTAACCCTTCGCCTTGTTCAGCACCTTTTTGTGCTTGGCGTGGGCGGTTACACCTCTTTTAACTCGGGCCATGCTCTAAACTCCTGGGTGACTCGGCTCAGCCGTTGGGCAGCATCTGACGCACGGCGGCCACATCCGAAGCATGGATGTGGGCGGCGGAGCGCAGGTGACGCTTACGCTTGGTGCTCTTCTTCGTCAGGATGTGACGACGATGGGACTGGGCACGCTTGAAGGCACCCGAGCCGGTCTTGGTGAAGCGCTTGGCGGCGCCCCGATTGGTCTTCATCTTCGGCATCTTTGAACTCCGGATAATGTCGCCTCACTGACGACATGTTGGTCGAGACGCACAGGTGTACCGTGACCCGTGCATCCGTTTTATTGTAGCTGCCGGTTACTGCCGACTGCTCACTTCTTCTTGGGGCTGATCACCATGATCATCTGGCGACCTTCCATCTTGGGGCGCTGCTCCACCGTGGCCAGTTCGCCCAGATCGGCTTCGATCCGGTCGAGCAACCTTGCACCCAGCTCCTGGTGCGCCATCTCGCGACCGCGGAACCGGATGGTGACCTTGCATTTGTCACCATGCTCCAGAAAGCGGTTGAGATTGCGAAGCTTGACCTGGTAGTCGCCTTCGTCCGTTCCCGGACGGAACTTGACTTCCTTGATCTGAACCTGTTTCTGATTTTTCTTGGCAGCCTGCGTCTTCTTGCTGTGCTCGAACTTGAATTTACCGTAGTCCATGACCCGGCAGACCGGTGGTTCGGCCGTCGGCACGATTTCCACCAGATCCAGATCCGCCTCTTCGGCAATTCTCAGAGCTTCGCGAGTCGGCATGACCCCCATGTTCTCGCCGTCTTCACCAATCAGGCGCACCTGGGGAACATTGATCTGCTCGTTTAATCGGTTCTCTTTACCAGCGCTGATATGTCAATCCTCCAAAATGGAATGGCCGCGGCTCGCGGTTTCGAGGGAGAGACGCTGAATCAGGGAATCGATCTCCATCGACCCCAGGTCTCGCCCATCGCGCGTGCGCACGGCGACTGTACCCGTATCCTTTTCCCGGTCCCCCAGGACCAGCAGATACGGCACTCGTTGAAGCGTATGCTCGCGGATTTTAAAGCCGATCTTCTCGTTTCTCAAGTCCGCTTCGGCGCGGAACCCCTGCTCGCGCAGCAGATCGGCCACCTGACGGGCATAATCGTTCTGCCGATCGGTGATGGTGAGCACCTGCACCTGTACCGGCGCCAGCCACAGGGGGAAGTGCCCGGCATAGTGCTCGATGAGCACGCCGAAGAAGCGTTCCACCGACCCCAGCAGGGCGCGATGGATCATGATGGGCCGCTTGCGGGTGTTGTCGTCCGCCACGTACTCCATGTCGAAGCGTTCCGGCAGGTTGAAGTCCAGCTGTACCGTGGAGCACTGCCACTGACGACCGATGGCGTCACGGATCTTGATATCGATCTTGGGGCCGTAGAAGGCACCGCCGCCCTCGTCCACCTCATAGGCCAGCCCCTTCTTCTCCAGGGCCGCCCGCAGCGCGGCGGTGGCATGCTCCCAGATGTGATCCGAGCCCACGGCCTTGTCCGGACGAGTGGACAGGTTGATATCGAAGTTCTCGAAACCAAAAGCCTGCAGCACCGCCAGGGTGAGATCCAGGATCCGCAGGATCTCCGCCTCGATCTGATCCTCCCGGCAGAAGATGTGGGCATCGTCCTGGGTAAAGCCGCGCACCCGCATCAGGCCGTGCAGGGCACCGGACATCTCGCGGCGGTAGACCGTCCCCATCTCCGCCCAGCGCAGGGGCAGGTCACGGTAGGAACGCAGGCGATCCTTGTACACCAGCACATGGAACGGACAGTTCATGGGCTTGAGCTGGAAGGCCTGATGCTCGTCCTGCATGGGCTCGTACATGGACTCGGCATAGAAGTCCGCATGACCGGAGGTCTTCCACAGCTCCAGGTTGGCGATATGGGGGGTATACAGAAACTCGTACCCCGCCCGCTCATGCATCTCGGACCAGAACTGTTCGATGGCGCGGCGGATGCGGGCGCCGTTAGGGTGCCAGAATACCAGGCCGCCGCCCGCATCCTCCTGGATGGAGAACAGGTTCAGTTCCTGGCCGATGCGACGATGATCGCGGCGCTCCGCCTCCGCCAGGCGGTGGAGATACTCTTCCAACTGCTGCTTGTTGGGCCAGGCGGTACCGTAGATGCGCTGGAGCATCTCGTTCTTGGAGTCCCCGCGCCAATAGGCACCGGCCACTTTGGTGAGCTTGAAGGCCTTGAGCTTGCCGGTGCTGGGTACGTGGGGGCCACGGCACAGGTCGGTGAACTCGCCCTGGCTGTAGAGGGAGATATCCTCGTTGGTGGGAATGTCGGCGATGATGCGGGCCTTGTATTCCTCCCCTTGCTCGCGGAAGAATGCCACGGCCTCGTCACGGGGCATGACCCGGCGCGCCACCTTCAGGTCGGCCTTGGCCAGTTCCTTCATCTTCGCCTCGATCTTTTCCAGGTCTTCCGGATGGAAGGGGCGTTCGTAGGCGAAATCATAGTAGAACCCGTCCTCGATCACGGGACCGATGGTCACCTGGGCGCCGGGATAGAGAGTCTTCACCGCCTGGGCCATGAGATGGGCGGTGGAATGGCGGATCATGTCCAGCCCTTCCGGATCCCGGTCGGTGATGATGGCCAGACGGACATCGTCCTCGATCAGATGGGACGCATCCACCAGGCGATCGTCGATCCTGCCGGCCAGGGTGGCCTTGGCCAGACCGGGACCGATGTCGGCGGCCACCTGGGCCACGGTGACGGGCGCATCAAAGCTGCGCCGGCTGTTGTCGGGGAGGGTGATGACGGGCATGCGGAATATCTCCTGCGCCGGCCTGTACGAGGGGTCGTGCGCTGTTCGTGATGAAGGGAAAACCCCGTGGGAATAGGCGTCGGCCTGCTCATCCCGGGGTAAGGGTGACCGGCGGCCCGGCCGTTGTCGGCGTCTGAACCCGACAACGGCACTCAGGCTAGCGAAATTGATGAAAAATCACAAGTCATCCGCGAGAATCGGGCGTCAGTCGCGGCCAAGGGCCTCTCCCACGGGGGCTGCTACCCAAGCCGTTCCCGGAACGCGTCCATCACCAGGACCAGCGTTCGGGATGAGTCACCGCTTGACCCTCGCCCAGGGCCTTCAATCCCTTCACGCACCGAATGATCAGCCAGACAAACCAGAACAACAGCACCAGATACCCGATCAGGACAAACGCCAGCAACACGCCCACGACCATGTACACCAGCCCCATCCAGAAAGTGCGGATCTGGAAATCATAATGGCTTCTCAACCAGCCACTGCTGTCCCCCCGATAGACATAGGCCACGATCACACCGATCAGCCCCGTCAGACCGACGATGGGCGAGATCAGATACAGCACATAGATGATCTTCGGCATCAGGGTCTGATCCTTGCCCGGCTGTCCAGCCGCCGTGTTTCCAGAAATCTCCGACATGTCCGGTTCTCCCATGAGGTTGAGACGACACTACCGGCCCGCCCCCGCGGTCGGCAGAAATGCACAGGATAGCATTGGGCCGAGAAAGCACCACTCAGTCGATCAGATCCATCCGCAGCTTGCCGGCGGCCTCCCATTCCCCGAGGCGCCGGGCCGCCTGATCCAACGTCAGCCCTTCACGCGCCGCCAGGATCTGTGCCAGGGCCGTGCGCACCCCCTCTCCCAGGGTCCGGGCATTGCCGCAGACATAGATCACCGCGTCACGGTCCAGCACCCAGTCCATCAGCGTGTCGGCGGTGCCATGCAACCGGTCCTGCACATAGCCGCCCCCATCCGGATCCCGGGAAAACACCGCATCCAGCCGGTGCAGATACCCGTCCCGATACCAGGCTTCCAGCTGCTCGCCATGGAAGAAATCCCCGGCACGCTTGCGATTGCCGAAAATCAGCCAAGCCGGACGGCGGGATTTCCGGCAGGCCTGCTCGGCGATGAAGCCGATGAACGGGGCAATCCCGCAACCGGCGGCCAGCATGATCATCGGCCGTTCCGGGTCCTCGGGAGGATTGAAATCCGGATGGGCACGCCATTGCCCCTCCAGCATGTCGCCCTCCTTGAGTTGCCGGCACAGCAGACCCGAAGCCTTGCCCAGCCGCTGCGTCCCATCCGCCTCCCGATGGGTCACCAGGGCCACGGTCAGCAGGATCGAACGTGGATCATCCTCCGGCGTGCTGCCGATGGAATAGGGTCGCGCCGGCTCACCGGCACCAGGCCGCACCAGCAGCAGATCCCCCGGCCGGAACGCCAGCGGCGCGTCGCTTTCAAACCGCAGGCGCCAGACCTCATGGGTATCCGGGTCGGTTGGATCATTGAGTTGGCGACGCTCCCGCAGGGTCAGCCGGACCGGCAGGTCCCCCCGGGGCGCGTCCACGTCTCCAAGACCGATACCCAGCAGGGCAGCCACCCGGTCCAGCCATCGGCGCCAGTCCGCCGCCGGATCCCCGTCCACTTTCACCATGGGCAGGGTTTCCTGGCCTCCGGCGGCCAGCAGGGCCGCGCGCAACTGCTCGCCACCCCGACAAAAGTGGGTATAACCGCGATCCCCCAGGGCCAGGATGGAAAACCGGCAACCGGCCAGATCCGCCCCCTCCAGGGCCTTGAGAAACGAACGCGCCTGTTCCGGTACCTGCCCTTCCCCCGCCGTGGACGCGATCAGGAACACCTGACGAAACCCCTTGAGTTCCACCGGGGTCAGCCCCGCCAGCGAGGCATGCATCACCCGGGCACCCCCGGCCTGCAGGGCCTGACGGGTCAGATCGGCGAGCCTGGCTGCCGTCCCGGTCTGACTGGCGTGGGCCACCAGGATATCCGCATCCGCGTCACCGCTGCGCCGGCGACCCTGGCGGATACGACGGGCCCAGGACCAAAGCCCTGTCCCCATCAACCCTATCAGGAGCACGGACGCCAGCAGATTGAGCAGGCCGGACCAGGCGCCGGCCCAGGTGCCTTCATGCAGGGACTTCACCAGGCCCGGGAAGCTGTCCTGCCGGATCACTCCATGACGGCTCACCACGTACACCGCCTCGCCGGCAGGGTCCACCCCCCGCACCGCCGCGGCCGAGTTCTTCACCCGAGTCACTTCCCTCACACCGGACAGATCACCGGTGGCCATGGCCGTCTCAATGGCGGGCGCCATGCCCATGCGCGGGTCCTCGGGATACAGCGGCGGCAGCTGGGGCGTGCCGATGTGCAAGGACATGAGGATCCCGGTCACCGAGACCATCAGTACCAGCGGCAGGGCCACCCAGCCGCCCACCACATGCCAACCCATGAGGGTCCGGCGCAACCGGGGCCAGGCCAGGAAGGGGCCGACAATGATCACCAGCACCATCAGGTAGGTGGCGATCTCCACCACGATGGCGGCATTCAGCAACAGGTCCTTGTGCAGATGTTTGATGGTATTGAAGAAATCACCCTGCTCGCCGCGAGGCTCCAGCGCTTCACCGGTGCTCAGGTCAAAGCTCATGAATTGGGAGCCGCCCTGCTGACGGAACTCCAGCAGCACCACATCGCCCGCCTCCACCGCCACGGACCGCGCCCGCTGCCCGGGATCGACCTGGTTGAGCAACCGCACCAGTGCGACGGCATCCGCCGGCGTCTCGGCCGCGGGCCCGGAACGCAGGTCATCCAGGATGGGATCAAAGGATAGGATCGCCCCGGTCACGATGATGAGGGCGAACAGAGGCAGCAGAAGCAGGGTGAGCCAGCGGTGCAGCCAGATCAGTGCCCGTTTTGGGCCTGGGGTCATGGGTGTTGTCCTTGA